>CANGVO010000033.1 GCA_947457445.1 Actinomycetota bacterium
CAATTCTTACACTTCCAGCACTTTGTGCTCCAGAAGGTTCAGTAGTTCCAGTCGCCTTCTTCGCAGTTACATCTGTTGCAGTGATCGGTCTCTTCGCCGGATTTGCAATCCCAATTTGGTTGCGATTTAAAGCAGGAGATTCGTTCAAAGTTGGCGATTGGAATCTAGGCAAGCATTACAAGTGGATGGCTCCAATTGCGGTGCTTGAAATTGCGCTTGTCTCTATTGTCTTCTGTCTACCAACGACTCCTGCTGGAGTTTGGGGAAGCAAAGACTTCGTCTGGGCAGCTGCTCAATATGCACCGATCGCTGTACTGGTAGTTGTTGGTGGAGCATATATTTGGTGGCATGCAGGTGCGAAAAAAACCTTCAAGGGACCAAACCGCACTATCGATCAGTAATTAATAAATAGAAATAGCCCCGTTGCGCACTTGCGCAACGGGGCTATTCTTTTCCCATGAGTTCACAACCGCGAGTTGAAAATAAAATTGCAATCATCACCGGCGCTGGATCAGGAATAGGTCAAGCAAGTGCAATCAGACTTGCCGAAGAAGGCGCCACCGTTGTGTGTGCGGACATAAATTCTGAGGCCGCACAGGAAACTGCAGATCAAATTGTTAAAGCTGGATTTAAGGCTGAGAGCCAGGCGATTGATATTTCTGATAGCCAAGCCTGCGCCGATCTTGTCGATTCCACAGCATCTAAATTTGGATCAGTAGACATCCTGGTCAACAACGCTGGCGTTAATTTGCCTGGCGTCTTTCATGAAGTTACTAACGAAACTATTGACCGAACACTTAACGTAAATGTCAAAGGCGCGATGTATTTAACAAGGGCTGCGCTCCCCCATATGCTTAAAAACAAACGCGGCTCAATCGTAAATATGTCTAGCGTTAATGGTCTCGTCTCTGAGCCTTACTTAAGTGTTTACTCCGCATCCAAAGGCGCCATAGTTATGTTCACACGTGGCATCGCTTTGGATTATGCCAAGACGGGAATTCGCTGCAATGCGATCTGCCCAGGATGGGTTGATACGCCAATTAATCATGCCCACGCCAAAATGCTTGGCGGCCTGGACCATGTTTATAAAACAATCGATTCATTCCAACCAATCGGTCGCCCTGGCACGAGCCGCGAGATCGCCAATGTCGTCCTATTTTTAGCCTCAGATGAGAGTTCTTTCATGACTGGCTCGATAGTCTCGGCAGATGGTGGCATGACAGCGCAGTAAATGGAATAGTACCTACATGAGCGCGCTTACCTTAGAAAAACTAAAGGCCCTTGTCGCAGATGGAACCATCGATACCGTCGTTGTTGCAATGACGGATATGCAAGGTCGGTTAACCGGCAAGAGGATCCATGGCCAGTACTTCCTTGATGAAGTTATTAAGCATGGCACTGAAGGTTGTAACTATCTTCTCGCAGTCGATGTCGACATGAATACAGTTGCAGGTTACGAGATGTCTTCATGGGAACGCGGCTACAGCGATTTCGCACTCATCCCAGATCTCAATACGCTCCGCTTGATTCCTTGGCAGCCTGGTGCAGCGTTGATTCTTGCCGACGTTGCTTGGCTTGATCACACAGATGTTGTTGCTTCCCCCCGTCAAATATTGCGCAAACAAATATCTGAACTTGAAAAAGCCGGAATGGTTGCCATGTGCGGCACTGAACTGGAATTTGTGGTCTTTAAAGATTCATACGAAGAAGCTTGGAACAAAGGTTATAAGAATCTAGTTCCAGTTAATCAATATAATGTTGATTACTCAATTCTTGGCGGATCTAGGATCGAACCGTTATTGCGTGATATTCGATTGGGAATGTCCGCTGCTGGAATGACAGTTGAATCCGTAAAGGGTGAATGCAACTTTGGCCAGCATGAAATTGCATTCAAATATTCAGATGCGCTCTCCAATTGTGATAATCACGTCATCTACAAAAATGGTGCCAAAGAGATTGCTGATCAACAAGGTTTTGCACTCACCTTTATGGCTAAGCCAAATGAAAAAGAAGGAAACTCATCACACATCCACCTATCTTTCCGCGGGCTAAAGGGCGAGCTTGTGATGGTCGATGAGGCCGATAAAGAGCACGGCATGAGTGAACTAGGTCGCCAATTCATCGCTGGTCAGATCGCGCATTTACGTGAGCTTTCAATTCTCTTTGCTCCAAATATCAATTCGTATAAGCGTTACGTGCCGGGCTCATTCGCGCCCACTGCCATTCGCTGGGGTCGCGATAACCGTACTTGCGCACTTCGTTTAGTTGGTCATGGCGCAGGATTGCGACTCGAAAACCGCGTACCTGGTGGCGACGTAAACCCTTATTTGGCTGTCGCAGGAATCATCGCTGCTGGACTCGATGGCATTAAGAATAAAATGAAGTTAGAGCCAGCCTTTGCTGGAAATGCCTACGATTCTGAATCATCTCGTGTTCCTGCATCGATGCCTGAAGCACTTGATCTCTGGGAAAAAAGTGAATGGGTAAAGCAAACTTTCGGGGCCGAAGTGCAGGCGCACTATGCGAATATGGCGCGTGTAGAAATAGCTGCATATGGCAAAGCAGTTACCGATTGGGAGCTATTTAGAAACTTTGAAAGGTTTTAAATCGTGTCGACAACATTTGATGTAATCAACCCTGCCACCGAAAAGCTAGTTACTACGCTTCAGGAAGCAGATAGCGCTCAAACAGATGAAATAATTGCCAAGGCGGCGAAAGCATTCCTAACATGGAAGAAAGTCTCCCCTGGTGACCGCGCAAATCTATTGCGCAGATTCTCAGCGGTCGTAACCGCACATCGTGAGGAATTGGCACAACTTGAGATAACAAACTCTGGGCACACTCGTGGCAACGCCCTTTGGGAAGCTGACAATGTTGCCAATGTTCTGAACTACTACGCAGGAGCCCCCGAAAGACTTTTCGGAAAGCAGATTCCTGTTGCCGGTGGCGTTGATATAACTTTTAAAGAACCTATCGGAGTCGTTGGAATTATTGTTCCTTGGAACTTTCCGATGCCAATTGCAAGTTGGGGATTTGCTGCAGCACTCGCGGCGGGTAATACCGTCGTATTAAAGCCTGCAGAGCTAACTCCAATGACCGCTGTTCGGTTAGCCGAACTAGCGCTCCTTGCCGGGATTCCCGAAGGTGTGCTTAATGTAATTGTTGGTAAAGGAAGTGTTGTTGGTGCGCGGTTTGTTTCAAACCCGACAGTTCGCAAGATTTCATTTACTGGATCCACATCTGTTGGTAAATCGATTATGGCTGGATGTGCCGATCAAGTTAAACGTGTAACTCTTGAACTTGGTGGAAAAAGTGCAAATGTAATTTTCGCGGATTCAGATATCGATCGCGCCGCAGCTGCCGCGCCTGGTGCAGTCTTCGACAATTCAGGACAAGATTGTTGTGCCCGCTCCAGAATCTTGGTGCAAAAAAGCGTTTTTGATCGCTTTATGGCAGGTTTTGAAAAAGGCGTCAAGGAATACCGCGTCGAAGATCCAAATTTAGATTCTTCACAAATGGGACCACTAGTTTCAAAGAAGCAGCTCGAAACGGTTCAATCTTTCCTAAACGATAAAGATGACACCGTTGCATTTACAGGAAGTGCGCCAACTGGTGCAGGTTATTGGATGCCGCCAACTGTCTTGCTGCCAAAGAGCGTGAACGCTCGCACTTGGCAGGAAGAGATTTTTGGCCCAGTTGTATCAGTTCTGCCATTTGAAGATGAAGCCGAAGCAATTGCCTTGGCTAACGCTTCTGATTACGGACTTTCGGGTTCTATTTGGACCAATGATTTGGGGCGTGCGATGCGAGTTTCCAGAGCAATTGAAAGCGGAAATCTTTCAGTTAATTCGCACTCTTCAGTGCGATTCTGGACGCCATTCGGAGGTTTTAAGCAATCTGGTTTAGGTAGAGCGTTAGGGCCTGATGCACTTGATGCTTATACCGAAACCAAGAACGTTTTCTTCGCTACTGAGTAATTTAGGCGCTGCGACTTTCTAAATTTAGCGCTGCGGTAAAGGCTTCAACTACTTCTGGCTTCGTCCAAGGACGTGGTGATTGCGTAATGAAGTAATCTGCTAAAGCGTTATCTGAAAGTAGCTCGATATCCCCTGCAGTAACGCCGATGCTAGAGAGCACTGGGAAGTCCAAATCTGCAAGTATCTTTCGAACCGCTTGAACTGCGCGAGAGCCATTGCGAGTTCCATCGGGTGCAACACCCATCGCATCTGCAACTCGCTCCATTTTCTCTGGAACAACTTTAGCCTCGCGTGTCAGAGTTTCAACTAGAACTAATCCAATAGTTAATCCGTGAGGTACATGCTTAAGGCCACCAATAGCTTGTCCGAGTGAATGTTCGGCTGTGCAATCAGAAATATTCATGGTCAAACCAGCCATCATGCTGCCGGCAGACATCGCAGCACGTGCAGCCTTATCATCACCATTCTTATATGCAGCAACGAGCGCGCCAGACATCATGCGAACAGCTTCATAACCAATTGCATCACCAATGGG
The DNA here is from genome assembly GCA_947457445.1 of Actinomycetota bacterium. Lineage (GTDB taxonomy): Bacteria > Actinomycetota > Actinomycetes > Nanopelagicales > Nanopelagicaceae > Planktophila. The sequence continues at coordinate 4,513 of CANGVO010000033.1, forward strand.
AGTTGAACACTTGGCGATAATTCCTGCAATTGCCTGAGCAAGTGCATCAATACCAGTGTTAGCCGTCATTGTTGGAGGCATGCTGTAAGTCAGCACTGGATCAACAAGTGCAACTTGTGCACGCAGATTTGCATTAGCGATGCCAGCCTTGATTCCTGAAATTGGATCAGAGATTACAGATCCACCAGAAACTTCAGACCCCGTTCCGGCCGAAGTTGGAATGGCGATCAAGGCAGCAGTTGGAACTGGATAGTTTGGAGTCTGCGCTTGGAATTCACGGAAGGTGCAGTTCAATTGTGCGCAAAGGCGGGCTGCTTTTGCAGTGTCAATTACAGATCCACCACCAAGGGCTACGACAACTTCTGAGTTGGAGTTTTTAAATGCTGCCGTAGCGTCATCAACCATCTCAACTGTTGGCTCCCCTGCCGGCTTTTCAAAGATAGTTACAGTCAAATGTGAAATAGAAACTAAGCGATCAATTAGCGCTTTTGCTGCTGGATTAAACTTTTCGATTCCAGCGTCGACCATTAGGAAGACTTTGCTTGCGCCAAGCTCGTCAACAACTACAGGTAGTGCAGTTGAAATTCCTTCACCGAAGCGCACCTTTACAGGTAAATGATTATTGAAGGATTCAATGGCGTGCATGGCATCTCCCGCTTAATTTAATTGGTTGGTAACTAGGCTTTTTCAATCTCTGCGCAGGCTATCTTAGATAGAAATCTATCTACAAGCTCGAAGCCTCGCCTATTTGATTCGGGTTCGATCGCCTTTGTCTGAGCGCGCAATTCATGGACAACCACTCCCTCTGTTTCAACTTCTACGCAGCCGCCTTCCATAGCAAGCCAAAGATCTAATACATGTGAATCTATTTCAGGGTGAAATTGAAGTCCTAGAGTGCGGCCATAGGTAAATGCCTGAGATGCAATTTCCGTTCTAGCGATTTCTTTAGCTTTGGCCGGTAATTGCCAACGATCCCAGTGATATTGAAACCATGGCCCAGTTTCAATTAGTGAATGATCATCACTTTCAATCTGATACCAACCTAGTTCGGCCTGTGGCGCTCTCGCCACTGATCCCCCAAGAACCCGCGCCATTAACTGCCCACCAAAACAAATTCCTAGAATTGGAATTCCAGCGTTATGAGCCGCTAATACTTTCTCCATTTCGGGCTTTAACCAATTGCCGATTCGATCATCTTCCCATGCACCCCAAGGCGCACCTAGAACTACCAGGACGTCGAAGGCAAGTAAATCTGGCCACTCAACAGTTACATTTGGTGTTAAATAATTTGATTCATCAACAATTAAAAAGCGCGTGATGTCGTAACCGTGTTCTGAAAATCTTTGCGCTATTGGACCTGCTTCAGAAGCGTGGTCATGTTCAATAAATAGCGCGCGCTTAGACATTTGTGAATTCTACTAAGGGCTACTTTTGGATGCGAATTGGATTTTGTCCGCGTGCAATTAAGCGCTCAAAATGAACTTCCCGCTTATCGTTAAAGGTTGCCGCTTCCTTGCCCGCTTTTTCCATAAAAGCGGTGAGCTCATCGCGAGCAACCAAGCCATCACCTGAAAGATCATTGCGTTCAAATACATTCCAAGCGCGCAACACTGGAGCAACAACTTCATCAATATGTAACTGCAAGTCATAAATTCCAGCCAGTGCGATCTGCACAGCCTTGCGGCCAAAGCCAGGCATATTCGCACCCGGCATATCGAAGTTTCTTACAACATCGCTAATCGCACGCATGGCTGCATTTGGTTCCATATCAAGAGCTGCAGATAGCGTATTGCGATAGAAAAGCATATGTAGATTTTCATCTAGTGCCACGCGCTGCATCATGGATTCTGCAATCGGATCATCGGAAAGTTTTCCTGTATTTCGGTGTGAAATACGTGTTGCCAGTTCTTGGAAAGAAACGTAGGCAATTGTGTGCAACATGTCATTTTCATATGGTGTCTGATAGCCCAGAGACATGTGCGCCATTCGCAAATCTTCAAGTTCGTATGGATCAACCCCACGTGTTGCCATTAAATAATCACGAATGACAATTGCGTGACGAGCTTCTTCAGCTGTCCAACGTTCAATCCAGTTACCCCATGCACCGTCGCGACCCATAGATATTGCGATCTCTGTGTGATAGCTAGGCAGGTTATCTTCAGTTAACAAATTGAGAACTAGCGAATCTTGCGCAACTGGTGTGAGTCTTGAATCTTTTGCTTCCCAGGCATCACCATTTAGTGGGCCGGCATAGTCGCGCCCTTCAGACCATGGGACATACTCGTGTGGATACCAGTTCTTCTGAACAGAAAGGTGGCGCTCGAGTTCAACAGCAACTACGGGTTCTAAATCACGAATCAAACGTGATTGGATTTTTGCTGACTCTTCGCTCATGGGGCAACGCTACGCGAGAAGTGCGGTTACTGACGAGTTATAGATTCTTTTTGGCGCGCTCGTTTGCCTGTAATGCTCGCCACTTGGCTATTTCTGCATGATTGCCACTCAATAAGATCTCAGGAACTGGGATGCCACGCCATTCTTGGGGCTTTGAGTAATTGGGATATTCAAGATAACCATCGGAATTATGTGACTCTTCAATTAGTGATTCCGGATTGCCAAGGACTCCTGGGATCAATCTAGTTATCGCTTCGATCATTACAAGTGATGCGACTTCTCCACCACCAAGTACATAATCCCCAATTGAAACTTCATGCACGAGAACATTCTTTGATTGATATTCAGGAGATGAATAATGCTGGCGAACGCGGTCATCAATGCCCTCATAGCGACCACAAGCGAAAATTAGATGAGACTTTGCCGCAAATTCCGCCGCCATCGATTGGCTAAATCTTTTCCCGGCAGGTGTTAGAACGATCAGATCCGTATCTTCGACCATCAACGGATCAAGCGCTTTGCCCCAGATCTCGGCAAGCATCACCATTCCGGCGCCACCTCCGTATGGAGTGTCATCTACCGTGTTGTGGTTATCCGATGTAAATGTGCGCAGATCATGCACTTGCAATTCAACTAGCCCTTTATTCTGTGCCTTACCCAGAAGCGATAATTGAGCCGGGGCAAAATATTCAGGAAAAATCGTGACCGCATCTATTTTCACTTGGATACCTGACTTTCATAAACTTCAGGTGGAATTACTGTCATGCGCTTAGCTTTGATATCAACGATTGGAACAAGTTGGTGAACAAATGGAATCAACATTTCGCCAGATTCAGTTTTAATGGAAAGGACATCTTGTCCGGGCAAATTGAGCACTTCGTTTACTTCGCCCAATAGATCTCCATCAATCGTGAAAGCCTGGCAACCGATTAATTGCAGTACGTGATAGTCATCTTCATCTTCACCTGGCTCATTAATATCCACTTGTGAATAAAGAAGTACATCGCGATATTTTTCGATCGTATTTCGATCAGTAATGCCTTCGAAACCAAGTAGAAGAATTCCATTGTGCACGCGCGCAGAAGCCACAGTTAAATCACCATGGCTATCTGTCTCGACTATTGCACCTATAGCAAAACGTTCTTCTGCTAAATCAGTGCGCACTTCAATGGTTGCTTCACCCAAAATTCCGTGAGCACGACCAATGCGACCTACATTCAGGCGCATACCTGACAAGAGAGTTAACGAGCCTCGTCGGTATCGATGAGATCAACGCGAACGGTGCGACCTGCGATTGCACTTACGACAGTGCGAAGCGCCTTTGCGGTGCGACCATTACGTCCAATTACCTTACCGATATCTTCAGGATTAACACGAACTTCTAGAGTTGTGCCGCGACGGTGAGTCTTTTCCTTAACGATGACATCTTCAGGATTATCAACGATTCCCTTTACAAGGTGCTCGAGAGCTTCGTCCATCATCGTTATTCAGCGGCCTCTTCGGTTGCTGGAGTTTCTACCACAGCTTCTGTAGCGACTGGCTCAGCTGGAACTTCTGCCACGGTTTCAACCACAACGTCTGTGGTCGCAACTTCAGATGGAGTTTCAACAACATCTTCAACGACTGGAGCAGGGTTAGCCTTTGCAGCTAACTTCTCTTGCGCCTTCTTCTTCATTGTTGTTGCGCCTTCTTTTGGCTCATCGTTAGCGGCCTTAACGGCTGCTTCGTATGCAATGCTCTTTGCAGGCTTTGGAGTTGCGAACTTAAGAGTTCCTTCAGTACCAGGAAGACCCTTGAACTTTTGCCAATCGCCGGTGACCTTAAAGATCGCCTCTACAGCAGCTGTTGGTTGTGCTCCGACTCCGAGCCAATATTGTGCGCGGTCTGAGTTAACTTCCATGATTGAAGGCTCTTGACCTGGAACGTAACGACCAATTTCTTCAATTGAAAGTCCGTTACGTGCTTTACGTGAATCTGTTACGACGATGCGGAAAAATGGTGTGCGGATCTTTCCCATGCGCATTAAGCGAATTTTTGTAGACAAA
>CANGVO010000034.1 GCA_947457445.1 Actinomycetota bacterium
GAACTCCGTTTGTCGGACTCCTCTATGCCGGACTCGCTTTAACCGATCACGGATTGCGAGTCATCGAATTTAATGCGCGCTTTGGTGATCCTGAAACACAAGTATTGATCCCGCGCCTTACAACACCTCTTGCGCAACTTCTTTACAAAGCAGCAACAGATTCGTTAGATGATGTGGCGCTTACTTGGCGCGATGAAAGCGCAGTCACGGTTGTTCTTGCTTCCGAGGGTTATCCTGAATCACCAATGACCGATGGTTCAATTTCAAATATTCCAACAATCGAAAAGACTCAAATTTTTCACGCCGGAACTTCTCTGACAGCAAATGGATTGGTTTCAAGCGGCGGTCGAGTGATGACGGTTACAGGGTTAGGCGTTGATCTAACCGAGGCCCGTGATCGTGCATATCGCGCAATCTCACAGATTGAACTTTCCGGATCTTTCTATCGCAGCGATATCGCACTCAATGCGTCGGTCGCCGAGAAGGGCAATTAAATGGGGGAGAATAAGCCAGTGAGCGTCCTTGCCGATCGTTATGCATCCACTGCAATGCGCGCCATCTTCGCACCTGAAGAGAAAATAACTGCCGAACGCCGTTTATGGCTGGCTGTGGCTCGCGCTCAGAACAAACTCGGCCACGCTATCTCTGATTCAGTAATCGCCGATTATGAAAAAGTAATAAATAAAGTTGATTTGGCATCGATTGATTCTCGCGAAAAACGGACTCGCCACGATGTAAAAGCTCGTATCGAAGAATTCAACGCACTTGCTGGCCACGAAGTTATTCATGCGGGGATGACTAGCCGGGATCTGACCGAAAATATTGAAGCGCTACAAATTAAAAATGGTCTAGCAATTGTTCATGACAAAGTAGTTGCCGTTTTAGCGCAGCTGGGTCAGAAAGCAGCGCAGTATTCAGATCAAGCGATCGCTGGACGTTCACATAACGTACCTGCGCAAATCACGACTCTTGGAAAACGTTTTGCATCGGCGGCCGAAGAGTTGCTATTTGCATACGAACGTTTAGCATCACTGCAAGATCGTTACCCAATGCGCGGCATTAAGGGCCCAGTCGGAACATCCCAAGATTCAATTGATCTACTCGGTTCATCAAAGGCACATCAAAACCTGGAAATTGAAATTGCTAATGAACTTGGCTTTAACCGAGTTTTGGATTCAACGGGTCAGATATACCCAAGATCATTTGATTACGATGTAGTGACAACTTTGGTGCAATTGGCAGCTAGTCCATCTTCCCTTGCAACTTCAATTCGTTTGATGGCTGGTGCTGAACTTGTTACCGAAGGATTTAAGGCTGGCCAAGTTGGTTCATCTGCGATGCCTCACAAGATGAATACTCGATCCTGCGAACGCATTAATGGGCTCAGCGTGATCTTGCGTGGATATGCATCAATGGTTTCAGAACTTGCTGGTGATCAGTGGAACGAAGGCGATGTATCTTGCAGCGTTGTTCGCCGTGTTGCACTGCCAGATGCTTTCTATGCGATTGATGGCTTGCTTGAAACAACCCTTACCGTGCTCAGCGAATTCGGCGCTTTCCCTGCGGTAATTGCTGCAGAACTCGATCGTTATCTACCTTTCTTAGCAACCACCAAGATCTTGATGGCTTCCGTTAAAGCTGGTGTTGGGCGCGAAGTTGCACACGAAGTAATTAAGGAACATGCCGTTAAAGCAGCGCTGTTAATGCGCGAAGGCAATGCCAATACTTTGTTGGACTCTCTAGCTAGCGATGATCGCTTGCCCTTAGATCGCGCGGCTTTAGATGCGCTGATTAGCCAACCAATTGAATTTACTGGCGATGCTCGCCAACAAATAGCTCGAGTTGTAGATCGCATTGACGCGATTACTTCCGCGCATCCTGCCGCAGCGCAGTACAAACCTCATTCCATCCGGTGAGCGGCTTCGGCGCAGCTGGCGCTCCGCCAGCACCAACTATTAAAGGTTGGCAACACGTGCGCACGGGAAAAGTTCGAGATCTTTACAAGAACGGTTCCGATGAAATCTTGTTAGTTGCTTCAGATCGCATCTCGGCATTTGATTGGGTTCTGCCCACAACGATTCCAAATAAAGGAGCGATTCTTACTCAATTATCTTTATTCTGGTTTGAACTCCTTGAAGATATTGTTCCAAACCACATCATTAGTGACGATGTCCCAGATGAAGTTGCTGATCGCGCAGTAATCGTAAAGCCTCTGGATATGTTTGAAATCGAATGTGTAGCACGCGGTTACCTAACTGGCAGCGGTTTAGCAGAATATAAAAGCAACCAATCAGTATGTGGGAATTCGCTTCCAGACGGACTCGTAGATGGTTCTCAGTTACCAGAAAATATCTTTACCCCGGCAACCAAGGCAGACGTTGGCGATCACGATATAAATATTGATTTCGATCAAGCCGCAAAGATTGTGGGCGCAGAAGAAGCTGCGCAATTACGAGATTTGACGCTTTCACTTTATGAAACTGCTGCAGAGTTTGCCAAAGGGCGCGGTGTTATCTTGGCTGATACCAAGTTCGAATTCGGCCGCGACGCTAAAGGCGTAATAACACTTGGTGATGAGGCTTTAACGCCTGATTCTTCACGTTTCTGGGAGTTATCAAACTGGCAGCCGGGTAGCGCACAGGGCTCATTTGATAAACAATTCGTTAGGGATTTTCTTACACAAAGCGGTTGGGATAAGAAAAGCCCACCACCAGAATTGCCGGCAGAGATCGTTGAGAAAACTGCTGCGCGATATGAAGAAGCGTATTTTCGGATCACTGGCAGCAAGTTCTAAAACAAGGAGATAAAAATGGCAAAGATCGTGGTTGATGTAATGCTTAAGCCAGAAATTCTGGACCCGCAAGGCGTTGCAGTCTCTGCTGCTCTACCCCGTCTAGGTTTTAACTTTGCCAAGAGTGTGCGCCAAGGAAAGCGCTTTGAGATCGAAGTAGAAGGTGAACCAACACCTGTACAGCTTGCCGAAGTTGAAAAGGCAGCTGAAACACTTCTTGCAAATCCAGTTATCGAGACGTTTACTGTGAGAGTTGAGAAGTAAATGAAAGTAGGCGTTGTAACTTTCCCGGGCACTCTCGATGATCGAGATGCTGCGCGTGCTGCAACAAATGCGGGCACCACTTCTATTTCACTTTGGCACGGAGACGCTGACCTCAAAGGTGTAGACGCGGTGATTTTGCCGGGTGGTTTTTCCTACGGAGACTATCTACGCTGTGGAGCGATTTCACGTTTTGCGCCAGTCATGGAAAAGATTATCGACGCCGCAAATGGCGGAATGCCTGTTCTAGGAATTTGCAATGGGTTCCAAGTTCTGTGTGAAGCTCACTTACTGCCAGGTGCTCTAACACGTAATCATGAACTTCACTTCTTATGCCGCGATCAAAAATTAGAGATTACAAATAACAAAACTTCTTGGACAACTTCTTTTTCGATGGGTCAAGAAGTTGTGATTCCACTAAAAAATGGCGAAGGCTCATTTCAATGCGACGATGCAACTCTTGCAACGCTTGAAGGAGAAGGGCGCGTAATTGCAAGATATGTGGGCGAAAACCCCAATGGATCACGCAATAAAATAGCTGGAATTACCAATGAGCGAGGAAACGTAGTTGGTTTAATGCCGCATCCAGAGCACGCGATTGACACTTTGACTGGTCCAACGGCTGACGGTCTGGGATTCTTCACATCAGTATTGAAAGCGTTGGTTAAATAATGGCGTTAGATACTGTCTCAATTGCTCAAAACAATCCAGATACATCTCAGCCATTTGCTGAACTTGGTCTAAAGCCTGACGAGTATGCACGCATCAAAGAAATTTTGGGACGCCGCCCGACTTCGTCAGAACTGGCTATGTATTCCGTGATGTGGTCAGAACACTGTTCCTATAAATCATCAAAAGTGCACTTAAAACAATTTGGTGAAAAGGCAGTTAAAACCGATGCACTTCTCGTTGGCATTGGTGAGAATGCTGGCGTTGTTGATGTGGGACAGGGATATGCCGTTACATTCAAAATTGAATCCCACAACCACCCATCATTTGTTGAGCCCTATCAAGGAGCGGCAACTGGCGTTGGTGGAATCGTTCGCGATATTTTGACAATGGGTGCACGTCCAATTGCCGTGATGGATCCGTTGCGTTTTGGTCCGGCCGATGCCGCAGATACTCGTCGCGTTCTACCCGGAATAATCGCTGGCGTTGGCGGATACGGAAACTGTTTGGGTTTACCAAATATTGGTGGCGAAGTTGTTTTCGACGAAACTTATATTGGCAACCCACTTGTAAACGCCCTCTGCGTTGGCGTTATGAAACATAGCGATATAAAACTTGCCAAAGCAGCGGGTGCTGGAAATCTGGTTGTTTTGTACGGAGCCAAAACCGGTGGCGATGGTATTGGTGGAGTATCTGTTCTGGCATCAGAAACATTTGAATCATCCGGTCCTGCTAAACGTCCCGCTGTACAAGTAGGAGACCCATTTGTCGAGAAAGTTTTGATCGAGTGTTCACTAGAGATATTCGCTGAAGATTTGGTTGTGGGCATCCAAGACCTTGGCGGGGCAGGCTTATCTTGCGCGACCAGCGAGCTGGCATCCGGTGGAAGTGGAGGAATGAAGGTCGAATTGGACCGAGTTCCGCTTCGCGATGCCACGTTGTCGCCAGAAGAAATCTTAATGTCGGAATCACAAGAAAGAATGTGCGCAATTGTGGAACCGAAAAATATTGCGCGCTTCTTGGAAATTTGCAAGAAGTGGGATGTCACCGTAACCGTGATTGGTGAAGTTACTGATGGCGAACGACTTGAAATCACATGGCACGGAGATTTAATCGTTGATGTTCCACCGCGTACGGTTGCACATGATGGGCCGGTCTATAACCGTCCATTAGCAAAGCCAGAATATGTAGATCGCGTAAATGCCGAAACAGTGTCTGTTCCACGCCCAAAGACAGCCGATGAAATAAAGGCGACAGTTCTGAAATTAGCAGCAACACCAAACTTGGCTGATAAATCTTGGGTGACATCTCAATACGACCGTTATGTTCAAGGAAACACAATTCAATCGCAACCTGATGATTCTGGAATGGTAAGGATCGATGAAAAGACACATCTGGGTGTTGCGGTAGCAACAGATGCAAACGCTAACTGGTCATACCTAAATCCTTACGAAGGTGCAAAATTGGCTCTGGCCGAAGCTGCGCGCAATATTGCAACTGCTGGTGCTAAACCTCTTGCAGTCACTAACTGTTTAAATTTTGGTTCACCTGAAGATCCAGGTGTTATGTGGCAGTTTGCGGAATCAGTTAGGGGATTGGCAGATGGCTGTTTAGAGATGGGCTTGCCAGTAACTGGTGGAAATGTTTCGTTCTACAATCAAACTGGCGCCGTTGCAATTTTGCCGACCCCAGTAATCGGCGTACTTGGTGTTATAGACGATGTGCGAACAAGAACGCCAATGAGTTTTGATCGCGCGGGATTGGATCTTTATCTACTCGGTGAAACTGCTGACGATATTGCAGGCAGCGAATGGGCATACATGCATGGACAACGTGGGGGATCTGCTCCGGTGGCTGATTTGCAGCGTGAAATGCGTCTAATTGAACTGCTTGTTGCTGGCAGAACATCAAAGATTTTTACCGCTGCCCACGATTTAAGCCAAGGTGGACTAAGCGCTTCGCTAACTGAAATGGTTCTGCGTTATCACGTGGGAGCAGATATCAAAGTCGAAAATGTAGAAATTGCATTGATATCAGAAACGCCCGGTCGTGTCATTGTCGCAATTGAACCAGTCGTGAAAGAACAACTTTTAGCGCTGGCAAAAAAGCATGAAATCGTGATTACCAGACTTGGAACTACAGGTGGGCAGGACCTTGTAATCAACGGCGCAATAATTCCTTTAGAGGAATTACGTAAAGCTCATTCCGAAACTTTTCCGAAACTTTTTGGATAACAAATGCGCGATCCTGAGATCCTAGAGGCAGTAAAGCAAACCCTTGCTGCGCTTGTTGAAAGTTCGCCAGGACGTGCTATTGAAGTTCGTATTCCACCCTACGCCGCCGTGCAATGTGGCGATGGTCCGACTCATACTCGCGGTACACCCGCGAATGTGATCGAGATGGATGCGCAAACTTGGCTGGAGCTAGCAAACGGTGATCGTACTTGGGCTGAAGCCATGGCGCAGGGACTCATTAGCGCTTCAGGTGCGCGTGCAGATTTAACAGAACTTTTGCCGATTAGGATTAAGCCATGACGCGCCGCCCCGATGGTTTACTCAACCACAACGTCTTAGATGATGACAAAGCGCCGCAGGATGCATGCGGAGTATTTGGTGTTTGGGCGCCAAAAGAAGAAGTTGCAAAGTTAACTTTTTACGGACTTTATGCTCTGCAACATCGCGGACAAGAATCAGCAGGTATTGCGGCGAGTGATGGCGAAAGAATCTTGATCTATAAAGATATGGGATTAGTTTCTCAAGTTTTCACCGAAACAGATCTAGCCAGCTTGACTGGCGATTTAGCAATTGGTCACTGTCGATATAGCACCACAGGATCGAGCACTTGGGTAAATGCTCAACCAACGCTAAGACCCACTAAATACGGGACTTTAGCCCTGGCTCACAATGGCAATCTCACAAACACTGGTGATCTAGCCGAGATGGTGCAGAAACTCGAAGGTGATTCTCCAAAGAACGGCCGAGGCGCAACAACTGATACCGAAATCATGACTGCCCTAATAGGTTTGCAAGATGAGAAAAATGTTGAAGCGAGTGCCATCGCAGTTCTGCCAAAACTAGAAGGCGCATTCTCACTCGTGTTTATGGATGAAAAGACTTTGTACGCAGCTCGCGATCGTCACGGCGTTCGCCCACTTGTCATCGGAAAACTTGATCGCGGCTGGGTGGTTGCATCGGAGACTGCAGCGTTGGACATTGTCGGTGCCGCGTTTGTTCGCGAAGTTGAACCCGGTGAATTTTTGGCAATTAATGAAGAAGGAATTCGTTCGCAAATGTGGGCGAAACCTGATCCTAAGGGCTGCATCTTTGAATATGTTTATTTAGCGCGACCAGATACAACAATTGCTGGACAAGGTGTTCACGCAACTCGGGTACGAATTGGAAAACGTTTAGCGATTGAATCACCCGTGGAAGCAGATCTTGTTATTCCAGTTCCAGAATCAGGTACACCTGCGGCGATTGGTTATGCACAACAATCAGGAATTTCTTATGGTCTTGGATTAGTGAAAAATTCGTACGTTGGTCGAACATTTATTCAACCATCACAAACGATTCGTCAACTAGGTATTCGCTTAAAGTTAAATCCACTTCGCGAAATAATTGAAGGCAAGCGCATAATCGTCGTGGATGATTCAATCGTGCGTGGAAATACACAACGCGCCATTGTTCGAATGCTGCGTGAAGCAGGTGCCCGCGAGATTCACGTACGGATTTCAAGTCCTCCGGTCGAGTGGCCTTGTTACTACGGAATCGATTTTGCTTCGCGCGCCGAATTAATTGCGAGCGGCCTCGAAGTTGAAGAAATCCGCCGCTCTATCGGCGCAGATTCACTCAGTTATGTGTCGATGGAAGGCTTAATCGCAGCTACAACAATTGCTGAAAATAAGCTCTGCACCGCTTGTTTTACGGGCACTTATCCAATTTCCGTGCCCTCGGATATGTCAGAAGGCAAGATGCGCTTGGAAATTACTGAAAAGGTAAATAGCCATGAGCACATATAAAGAAGCCGGAGTAGATATAGACGCCGGCGATCGCGCGGTCGAATTAATGAAAGCGTCGATTGCTAAAGCATCCCGTCCAGAAGTTATGGGTGGCATTGGTGGATTTGCAGGTTTATTTGATGCCAGCGCGTTAAAGAAAATGAATAAACCTTTACTGGCAACTTCTACTGATGGCGTTGGAACTAAAACCGAAATTGCTCGCCAAATGGGAATCTACGACACAATTGGTGAAGACTTAGTTGCAATGGTCGTTGATGATTTGGTGGTTTGCGGCGCCGAACCTTTGTTTATGACTGATTACATCGCTGTTGGCAAAGTTATTCCAGAACGTATTGCGGATATTGTTAAAGGAATTGCTCGAGGATGTGAAAAAGCAAATACTGCGCTGATAGGTGGAGAAACTGCCGAACATCCGGGTCTACTCAAAGATGATGAATTTGATATTGCGGGCGCTGCTACTGGAGTTGTAGATGCTGACAAACAACTTGGCTCTCATCTTGTAAAAGCTGGAGATGTAATCATTGCGATGCCAGCCAGTGGTTTTCATGCAAATGGATATTCTCTGGTGCGACATATTCTGGCTACACAAAAATTAGATTTGCAGAAGAAATACGATGATCTTGAAAAGACTTTAGGAGAAATACTTTTAACTCCTACAGAGATTTATACTCTCGATTGTTTAGCGCTGATAAAAGCGCAGCAAGGAAATCTTCGCACTTTTTCACACATAACCGGTGGTGGTTTGGCTGATAACACTGCACGAGTGATTCCTGACGGACTAGTCGCAAAATACGACCGCACTACTTGGGCCCTCCCCAATGAAATGAAATTTATGGCAGATTTTGCAGGTGTTCCGCAGTCCGATATGGAGCGCACTTGGAATTGTGGCATCGGCATGGTGGCGATCGTCGATGCGGCTATCGCCGACCTGAGCATCAAATCTCTGGCAGCCCGAGGCATGAAAGCCTGGGTAGCGGGCTCAATTCACGCTCAAAGTGGCCCAGGTGCGGCTACTTTGGAAGGTACCTACCTGACGCGATAACCTACGCGCCTTGAAGAAAATAACGTTGGTAAGGAGGTCGCCCAATGGGTCGCGGCCGTGCAAAAGCTAAGCAGACAAAAGTAGCAAGA
>CANGVO010000035.1 GCA_947457445.1 Actinomycetota bacterium
CGCAGCATTGCTCTATTTGGGCTTCGATCTCGGCCTTGTGTTACTAGCGAACTTCGCGGCGTCATATTCACTGTAGTACTCTAACGACACCCTAAACGCTTGTGAAGAGTGAGCTGCAATGATCTATACGACACTTATCTCTACCGAAGAGTTGGCGCAAAATTTAAACAATCCAAACTTTGCCATTTTTGATGTGCGTTTTTCACTTGATGATGAATTGTGGGGAGCACAAGCTTTTCAAGAAAGTCATATTCCTGGCGCCAGATATGCAGATTTAGCAAATGATCTATCGGGAGAAATCATCGAAGGCGTTACTGGGCGACGACCATTTCCAACTGTTGCATCATTTACGGAAACTCTCTCCAACTGGGGAATTACTCCAGATACTCAAGTAATTTGTTATGACGCAGAATCAGGGCTTATGGCGGCATCACGGCTCTGGTTGATGTTTCGCTGGATGGGTCATGAAAAAGTCGCAGTTCTTGATGGTGGTTTAAAGGTATGGATAAATGAGAATCGCGAACTGAACCAAGATGTGCGTGTGTTTACTCCGACTGTTTTCTCACCAAATGTTCGTGAAGATCTATTTGCATCTGTTGATGAAGTAGATGAGGTTCGCAATAGCGCCGAGCATTGTGTATTTGATTCAAGAGGAGCCGAGGGATACCACGGCGGCGGTAAGTATTACGATCCTGTGCGCGGCCACATAGCCGGTGCCGGTCTTGCCGATCGCGCCGAGATAACTGATTCAAATGGTTTGTTTAAGAGTAAGGATGAGTTAAAGAAGCGTTATGAAACACTGATCGGCGCGGTAAAACCAGAAAATACAATCTTTTATTGTGGATCTGGCGTAACTGCTGCCCAGAATGTTCTTGCAATGAAATATGCCGGATTCGCCGATACCAAGATGTATATAGGTTCGTGGAGCGAATGGATTACTGATCCATCACGGGAGATTGCGCTATGAAAAAAGAAAAATATCGCTACGCCCTAATCGGATGCGGATTTTTTGCACAAAATCATTTGCATGCATGGAGCCAAAATCCGGATGTTGAGCTGGTCGCAACATGCGACGTCGATTTTGAGAAGGCAAAAGCTGCTGCAGAAACCTTCGGAGGCACCGCTTATTCCAGCGCTGAAAAGCTCTTCGCTAACGAAAAATTAGACTTTGTAGATATAGCAACCACCCCACCTACACACAAGATGATGGTTGAACTTGCAGCAAAAAATGGGGTAGCCGCAATCTGTCAGAAGCCATTGGCATGGGATATGGGTGATGCCAAGGCGATGGTTGAAGCGATGTCAGATAAGAATTTACCTTTCATGGTTCACGAGAATTTCCGTTTTCAAACACCTATGCGCAAGATAAAAGAGATAATCGATAGCGGCGCCATCGGTAGACCTTTTTTTGGGCGCATCTGTTTTCGTACGGCACATGATGTTTATTCAGCGCAATCTTGGTTGGTCGAGAGCGAGCGGATGATTATCGTGGATGTGGCAGTTCATCTATTTGATCTTGCCAGGTACTTTATTGGAGAACCTAAGACGATTTTTACTTCCGCTCACCGTGTGAATCCAATTATTAAGGGCGAAGATTCAGCAACAATTCTTATGCATATGGAAGATGCAACTTGCATCGTTGACGCAAGTTATGAAACCAGATCTGACCACAGCACATACCCGCAAACCTTTGTGATTATTGAAGGCACAAAGGGAGCAATCACTTTGTCCGCTGATTATCACTTGCAAGTTGTGTCCGGCACTTCAGTTTCAAATGAAGTTATAGAAATTCCAGATCATGGTTGGACTTCTCAGCCTTGGAATGGAATCCAAGATAGCGTCGTAAATGTAAATAAACATTGGATTGATTGCCTCAGAAATGCGAAAACACCTGAAACAAGTGGCGAAGATACTCTTAAATTATTGGACATAACATTAGGTGCTTATGAATCCATAAACAGCGGTCAAGTCTTTACCGTAGGGTCTTTACTTAAATAGCCATTATGAAAAAACTAACGGCTGGGCCATTAACTTTGAATTATTCCGAAGGTAGCCTTTGGAATATAACTGATGGAAGCGAAGAAGTAATTCGCAGAATTTACTTAGTTTTTCAAGATATAAATTGGACTTCGCGGCCTTTCACGATTAAAAATGAAGAGTGGCAAATTAATGAGAAATCTTTTACTGCTAAATTGCAGATGCAAGGCACTCAGGACGCTAAAGATTTCTCAGTCGAATTATTTATCACTGGATCCGAAAGCGGAGAAATTACCTTCGGATTTATTGGCTCCACCACAAAACCGTTTTTGAGAAATAGGTTAGGCCTTTGTCTTTTGCATCCGGTGGCCAATTTGGCGGGTAGATCATGTGAATTACTAAGGCCAGATGGATCTATTGAGAAATCTATTTTTCCAAAGAATATTTCGCCAGACCAGCCATTTCTCAATCTCGCAGGAATATCGCATGAGTTAAGTAGCGGGAAAACCGCACTTGTTAAATTTGAAGGTGAAGTCTTTGAATCCGAAGATCATCGAAATTGGAGTGATGCTTCCTACAAGACCTACTGCACTCCTATCTCGCTACCTTTCCCGGCCGAAGTTCAAGCCGGAGCCCAAATTAAGCAATCAATCAAAGTCTCACTAAATGGTGGAGCAGCCGAATCTTCCGAAAGCGATCAAGTTTTAGGTAATCTCATTTCGGTATCAAATAAGCCAATACCTCTTCCAGAAATTGGGTTAGGTCTTAATTCGATTGCAGAACATTTGGAGCTACGTGAGTACTCAGGATTTGAGGAGCTTGGTATCCAGCATTTGCGTTTATTTTTGAATGTATCGAGTGCAAGCAAGAGTGATGTTGCTAAGGCTCTAGATATAACGAAGAAACTAGGAATCAAACTTGATATATCCCTGACCGCTGAAGATCCAGGCCAAGTGCGGAATTTTCTTGGGTCGCTCGGAGAATTAAATCAAGAGATTAATCAGCTTTTTCTATTTTCCTCTAAAGATAAAACTACGCCCGCGGAATTCATAAACGCTGTACGTGAAGTATCGTCAAACGATTATGAAATAGTGGGTGGAACAGACCTTTACTTCACTGAGTTGAACCGCAATCCTCATTGCACGGAATTTGCGGATCAAATTAATTTCTCCATAAATCCACAGGTGCATTCCTTTGATGATCGCACGCTGATTCAAAATGCATCGACGCAAAAAACCATAGCGTTAAATGCTTCCAAGATAGCGGCAGGCAAATCCATAAATGTTGGTCCAATTACGTTGCGTCCACGCTATAACCCAAACGCTACTCAGCCTGAAAAAGATGTAAGCAACACTCCTCTCCCTTCGTCTGTAGATGCAAGACAGCGGACTTGGTTTACCGAAGGTTGGACTGCAATGTCTTTGCGGTCGATAGCTGAATCGAGCACCGTTTCTAAGGTTACTTACTTCGAAACTCTGGGGTGGCGTGGAATTAAAGAATTCTCAACAGGGAGTAAAGACCCGATTAACTTTCCAAGCGTTTCTGGCGAGAAGTTCCCGGTGTGGAATTTAATCGCTGCGCTTAAAGGCTTTACCCATATTTTGCCAACCGAATCATCTTCACCAGAAACAGTTGATTCTTTGATACTCAGATTAGAAAGCTCGCTTAAGGTGATTTTGGTAAATTTCAGTACGATTGAGCAAGAGGTCGAATTCCGCGGAGTTGATCTAGCACCACAGATGTTAAGTCCAGAGAGTGTTACTTATTTAGAAATCAAAGGGGCCAAATATGTTTGATCCACTCTTTAACCTAAAGGGAAAGCGCGTCCTCGTAACCGGGGGAGCGGGATCACTTGGCACGCTGATCTCAAAGGCGTTCGCCGAACGTGGCGCTGATGTAACTATTCAGGATCTTAATCAAGAACGTATTGATGATGTTCGAAAAGCAATTACCAGCGAATCGGGTAAAGCATTCTCAATTGCTGCAGACCTAACCGATCCTGCCGAGTGCTCAAGAGTTGTTGAAGAAGCTAATCAACTGATGGGCGGCCTCGATATCGTCATAAATACTGCGGGAATAAATCGCCGTAAACCGATTACTGAAGTTACCGAAGAAGATTTCAATGCAATTGTTTCGGTAAATATGAAAGCAATTTACTTTATTTCTCAAGCGGCTCATCCAATTATGAAGGCAGCTGGTGGCGGAGTAATTGTAAATATGAGTTCACTAAGTGCTCGATATAGTTTCAATACAATTTCGGTATATGCAGCCACCAAGGCCGCTGTAAGTTCAATTACTCGAAGCACCGCTCGCGAATGGGCGAAAGATAAAATTCGCGTTAACTGTATTGAACCATCCGTGATTAAAACTGACTTTACAAAGCCTCTATGGGGCGAGCCACATCGCACAAAATTCTTCGATGAGACAACGCCCATCGGACGTCTATCAAATCCGGAAGAAATAATTGGCGCTGTTATTTTCTTGGCAACTGATGCCTCTTCATACATAACCGGGCAGTCCATAGTGATCGATGGTGGGATTTTGAGCGGCGGCGATTGGGATTCATACGCTTAACCCGCAAAAGACTTGCAATTAGACACTCACTGAAACGTTTAATAGCCTTTGCGGGTATTGCTAACTCCACGAAAGGGAGAAAACGTGCAGAAAAAGAAGTCACTTATATTCGCAGTATCACTTGCTCTTGCATTTGGATTAACTGCATGTTCAAAATCAGATTCAACTGAAGTTGCATCTGCTTCATGTGAGAAAGCCGATCTTGCAACGGTTACAGATGGCAAGTTAACGATCGCAACTGGCGAGCCTGCCTACTATCCATGGGTTATTGATGACAAGCCAGAATCTGGTGAAGGATTTGAAGGCGCGGTTGCTTACGCAGTTGCAAAGCAACTCGGTTTCTCAAACGATGAAGTTGTCTGGGTTCGCACCACATTTGACGGCGCCGTAACACCAGGCGAAAAGAACTTCGACTTTAACTTGCAGCAATTCTCAATTACCGAAGAGCGTTCACAGGTTGTTGACTTCTCTTCACCTTATTACACAGCACCACAAGCAATCGTTTCTTACAAGGGAAGCAAGATTGCCGGCAAGACTTCAATCGCAGAACTTAAGAACGCGAAGCTTGGCGCCGCTGTTGGTACAACTTCACTTGACGTTGTCGAAACACAAATTGGTGTGAAGCCACAAGTATTCAATGACAATGCTGCAGCGGTTAGCGCACTAAAGAATGGTCAGATCGATGGTCTTGTTGTTGATCTTCCAACTGCCTTCTATCTCGCAGGTGTAGAAGTAACTGACGGACTAATCGTCGGCCAACTTCCTTCAACAGGTTCTGGTGATCAATTCGGTCTCTTGCTTGCTAAAGGAAATGCACTAACTCCTTGCGTTTCAGGCGCTGTTGATGCAATCACTGCTGACGGCACACTTGCTGCGATCACTGATAAGTGGCTTGCCACTGATGCAGGCGCTCCAGTATTGAAGCCATAAGTAAATAACGGAAAATAGTAGATAAACGCGGTAGTTTGGCGACCATGTCAGAGAGAAATAACTCTGCTTGGTCGCCAAGCTCACGCGAAATTGAACGTCGCGTTCTGCGCCGCAAGCTAAGCCGCAAACAAGGCCTTATCGCAGCGATATCTTCAACGCTAGTTCTCGGAACTCTCGTAACAATCCTGGTGACATCTCCCGGCTGGGAAGTTGTAAAGGCAACTTTTTTTGATATCGAATACGGAAAAGAAGTCTTCCCAACAGTATTAAGTGGCCTTTGGATAAATCTGCAATTAACTTTTATCGGTGGAATCGCCATCGGAATAATCGCACTTGGCTTGGCTTTACTGCGTACGACAAAATCACCGGCTCTAACCCCGTTTAGATTTTTAGCAACGGCATACGTTGATATTTTCCGCGGTGCACCGCTGATCTTGATTATTTTGTTGGTTGGCTTTGGGGTTCCAGCGCTGCGATTGCAAGGTATATCTAGCAATGTAATTGTGCTCGGCACGGTTGCTGTCGTATTAACTTATTCTGCATATGTTGCTGAAGTTATTCGTTCTGGAATTCTTTCAATTCACCCCAGCCAACGGGCCGCCGCAAGATCTCTTGGTTTAACTTCTGGTCAAACTATGCGGTTTGTCGTTTTGCCACAAGCAATCCGCCGAGTTGTCCCACCTTTGCTAAATGACTTTGTTTCGCTGCTTAAAGACACCGGATTAGTTTCGATTCTGGGCGTAACCGATGCGGTACGAGCCGCACAAATTAATGCCAGCCGGACCTTTAATTACACGCCATATGTAGTTGCAGCAATTCTCTTCTTGCTAATCACAATTCCGATGACTCGTTACACAGATAGAGCAATCAGACATCGCACCCAAGCGCAGAATTCAGAGGGGGCGATCTAATGGCCAATGTCTTAGAATTACAGAACGTCCGAAAAGCATTTGGGACGGAAGTTGTACTAAATAACCTCTCACTCAGTGTTCCCGAGCACACTGCAACAGTTTTAATTGGAGCATCTGGTTCAGGCAAGTCCACTCTATTGAGATGTATTAACTTGCTCGAAACCATAGATGACGGGCAGATCTTTTTAGACGGCCAAGAGATTACTGATCCAGCGATCAAGGTTGACGATGTACGACGTAAGCTAGGAATGGTTTTTCAATCCTTTAACCTTTTTCCTCATAAATCCGTTTTAGAGAACATCACACTCGCTCCCATAAAAGTACAGAATAAGAGCGCGGACGAGGCGCGAGAAATCGCGATGAAACTCTTGACTCGTTTTGATCTGGCGGATAAATCAGATGAGTATCCGGATCGCTTAAGTGGAGGACAGCAACAGCGTGTTGCCATCATTCGTTCACTTGCCGTGAATCCGCGCCTACTACTTTTGGATGAAATCACATCTGCACTAGATCCAGTGCTCGTAAATGAAGTTCTAAGTATTGTTCGCGATTTGAAACAAGATGGCATGACTATGGTTCTTGCCACACATGAAATGGGTTTTGCAACTCAAGTAGCGGATGAAGTTTGCTTCCTAGAATCGGGAAATATTCTTGAACGTGGAAGCGCAGAGCAAGTACTTAAGAATCCGGCTAATCCGAAAACTCAAGAATTCCTAAAGCGCGTACACCAAGCAGGTCGGCTTTAGATTTAATTTTTAAGGTGATAAGTTGAATGCCTTGACTAAGGGGTATTTAAATGTCTGGCGCTTTTGAGGCAATCGTTTGGCAAGACGGCAAGATCGTATTGCTCGACCAGACAAAGATTCCAATCTCTGAAACCTATGTTTCCTATGATCAAATTTCCGACTTTATAGTTGCAATACAACAGCTTGTAGTCCGCGGCGCCCCAGCTTTAGGAGTTGCCGGTGCATACGGAGTCGTTCTCGCAATCGATGAAGCGAGCCGAAAGGGATTAAGTGCAACAGCACTTGAGCAGAATATTGATTTACTCCGTGATGCTCGTCCGACAGCCGTGAACTTAGCGTGGGCAGTTGAAAAAATTCGCAAACATTTACCAGAAGGTCGGGATGCCGTCCTTGCTGCTGCACATAAATTGGCGAGTGAAGATAAACAATCAAGTACCGATATGGGAAATATCGGCGCAGATTGGTTGATAAATAAACTTGGTAAAAAGCCGCTGACGCTTTTAACTCACTGCAATACCGGTTCTCTAGCGACAACCGGAACCGGTACCGCCCTAGGCGTGATTAAAGAGATGCATAAACGTGGATTTGTTAAAGAGGTTTACGCCGACGAAACGCGTCCACTTCTGCAAGGTTCCAGATTAACTGCATGGGAGCTAATGAAATCTGAAATTCCATATCGCATTGAACCTGATGGCGCCGCAGCAATGGCGATTCTCAGCGGTCGTATTGATGCAGCGCTAATCGGGGCTGACCGAATTGCACAAAATGGAGATTCGGCCAACAAGATTGGATCGCTAAGCGTTGCACTTGCTTGTCACGCCGCTGGTATTCCTTTCTTAGTTGTTGCACCTGAATCCACGGTTGATCGCTCGATTTCAACAGGTGCGCAAATACATATTGAAATTCGCGCAGATGAAGAATTAACCCAATTCAAGGGAATTCAAGTGGCACCACTTGGAGCTAAAACATTTAATCCAGCATTTGATGTAACGCCAGCAAAATATATAAGCGCAGTAATCACCGAGAAACAATCCTACGAAATAGCAGAGGGCCAAACACTATGAGTGATCTAAAGCCGTTACACGATCTAGTCGCACGTTCCCAAAAGATCGGCGCAGACCAGTCAATGGTTGTTTACGGTGGTGGAAATACCTCAAGCAAAGGCGAGATAAAAGATCACCTTGGTCGTCTAAAAAAAGTTTTATGGGTAAAGGGTTCTGGCGCAGATATGCAGTATGCAGTAGACCGCGATTATCCGGCCTTGTATCTTGAAGAATTATTGGCGCTGCGAGATATAGATGCTTTAGATGATGACACTATGGTTGATTACGTAACCCGCGCCTTGGTTGATCCAACTTCTCGCAGACCATCAATCGAAACACTTTTGCACGGTTTTCTTCCAGCAAAGCACATTGACCACGTTCACGCTGACGCTATCTGTGCGCTGACAAATCATCCGCAAGGTGAGAAAGCAGTTCGC
Organism: Actinomycetota bacterium; assembly: GCA_947457445.1. GTDB lineage: Bacteria > Actinomycetota > Actinomycetes > Nanopelagicales > Nanopelagicaceae > Planktophila. Next base: position 8,619 of record CANGVO010000035.1, read on the forward strand.
GAAGCGCTCGGTGATAATTTTGCTTACGTTGATTGGATGCGCCCTGGATTTAGTCTCTCCAAGATTGTTGGAGGGCTAGCGGATTACGCCGGAGTAGTTCTTGCCCATCACGGCTTA
>CANGVO010000036.1 GCA_947457445.1 Actinomycetota bacterium
CAGTTGATGAGCCACCACGTCCAACAACAACGATGGAAGGCTTAGCTACTCTTAAGACTCCATTTCGCCCCGCAGGTCGCGTAACACCTGGAAATTCCTCCGGTCTAAACGATGGCGCAACCGCTGCTTTGCTTGCTAGCGAAGATAAGGCGAAGGAACTTGGGCTGACAATTAAGGCAAAAATGGTTTCATATGCTTTCGCTGGCGTTGAGCCAGAGGTAATGGGATATGGACCTGTGCCTTCAACGATTAAAGCGCTCGCAAAAGCAGGTTTATCTATTGGCGATATTGGTGCTTTCGAAATTAATGAAGCTTTCGCCGTGCAAGTAATCGCGTTTCTTGATCACTTCGGAATTGCCGATGACGATCCCCGCGTTAATCCGTACGGTGGCGCAATTGCTGTTGGGCACCCACTTGCCTCATCTGGAATTCGATTAGCGCTTAACTTGGCGCGCGCATTTGAAGAGCACCCAGAAGTTCGTTATGGATTAACAACAATGTGTATCGGCCTTGGTATGGGCGGAAGCGTTATCTGGGAAAATCCAAACTTTTCAGGAGGTTCAAAATAATGACTACCGTAATTAAACTACCTGAAGGAGCACCTGAAGAGGTTATTACCAATGCACTCGTGCGCGATGTTGATTTAACTCCCTTTGGCTTTGCGGGTGCTCTTGCGCTAATCACATTGGATAACGGTTTAGATCACACGCGTCCAAATACTTTTGGGCCACAATCACTTGCCGCTCTAAATCTTGCAATCACCGATGCAATTGGCCGCTCCCCTGCTGCTATTGCGATTACTGGCAAGCCATTTATCTTTGCTGCCGGTGCCGACTTATCTGCACTTTCATTTCTTACAGAGCGAAATCAGTCTTTAGCTATCGGAAAGTTAGGACATGATGTTTTTCGCCGCTTAGATGAATGTGGGATTCCTACATTTGCATTCATTAATGGCCTTGCACTCGGTGGCGGACTAGAAGTTGGATTGCACTGCAATTACCGAACCTTGGCTTCAACCGCTTTTACAGGATTGCCTGAAGTTTTCTTAGGCTTAGTGCCAGGCTGGGGTGGAGCAACTATTCTCCCCAAGTTAATTGGACCAGAGCGCGCAATCCAAGTGATTATGTTAAATGCGTTAAATAACAACACCATGATGAAGGCAAAAGATGCGCTTTCACTTGGTGTAGTTGACGCAGTTTACGAACCTTCCGACTTCTTGGAACGCTCCGTTTCCTTTGCCGCAAAAATCTTGGCGGGTGAAACAAAGGTAGAACGCAAAGATTATTCAAATGATCCTGCCTGGGATTCAGCGCTAGCAACCGGCAAGGCTGCTGCGCTTAAGAAATATGGCGGAGCCGAGATCGCATCGCCAATGCGAGCGCTAGAACTTATTGCGGCGGCTCGATCAAATACTCGTGGTGCTGGCTTTGATGCCGAAGATCAAGCTTTGGCTGATTTGACCATGTCTGATCCTTTGCGCGCATCTCTTTATGCATTTAATTTAATTCAGAAGAAACGCAAAAAAGTTGAAGGCGCTCCAAAGCCTGCATTAGCTCGCAAGGTAACCAAAGTTGGAGTCGTTGGTGCCGGACTGATGGCATCTCAACTTGCACTACTTCTACTTCGCAATCTCAAGTGTCCAATAGTTATGACCGACATTGATCAAGAGCGTGCCGATAAGGGCGTCGCCTGGGTTAAGAATGAGTTAGCAAAACTGGTCGAGAAAAAGCGCATGAGTGAAGAATCGGCTCGTCGTCTCTCGCTATTGGTTAGCGGATCTGCTGATCAAAACTCCTTCGCCGGTTGTGATTTCATTATCGAAGCTATTTTCGAGGAACTTTCGCTCAAGCAAGATTTGTTTAAGAAATTAGAGACAATCGTTTCACCAGAGTGCGTTCTTGCAACTAACACTTCATCCCTTTCTGTCGAGCGAATGAGTGAAGGGCTTAAGAATCCAGAGCGCGTAATTGGCTTCCACTTCTTTAACCCAGTTGCTGTTATGCCTCTTCTTGAAGTGGCGCGCACATCAAAGACTGATGATGCAACGACGGCAACCGCAGTAAGCGTCGGTAAAGAACTCAAGAAAACAATGATCATCTGTAAAGACGCTCCAGGTTTTGTGGTCAATCGCTTGTTAACTCGCTTCATGGGCGAAGTAACAGATGCGGTCGATGAAGGTACATCTCCAGAAGTTGCAGATAATGCAATGAGAAGCATCGGATTTCCAATGTCTCCGTTTGAACTTCTCGACCTCGTAGGACCTGGCGTTGCACTTCATGTATCCGAAACGTTGCATGAAAATCTTGGACCGCGCTATCGCATCTCTCCCACCATGCAAGCAATGGTCGCCGCCAAAGTTCGTAATTTCTACATAAAGGGTGCGGATGGAAAATTCAGCCCCAATCCTGAGGCGTTGGCCCTAATTCACCAAGGAACATCTGCATCGACTGCTGAGCAAGTTCGTGATCGCGCACTAAAAGCTTTAGCAACTGAAGCTCGAATGATGCTAGATGAAGGCGTAGTTTCATCTGCTGCTGAGATTGATCTCTGCATGTTGATGGGATCTGGATGGCCGATGCATCTCGGCGGAATCTTGCCTTACTTAGATCGTGAAGGAATTAGCGAAGCGGTTTGCGGTCAACGCTTTCATTCACCGGGTATTGCATCTCTGCCATAGTCGTATCTGAAGTTCGACTGTTCCATTCGACAATACTTCGCGCAATATTCTGTGCAGTTATTCCGAGATCGCTTAAAATCTCACTGCGTTTGGAATGTTCGATAAATTCCAGGGGAATTCCAATGGAGTTAATCGGTGTCCCCAAGCCGGCATCACGGAACATTTCAGATATTGAACTCGCGATACCGCCGTGTTTAATTCCATCTTCCAAAACAACAACACTCTTATATCTTTGAGCAATCGTGACCAGCGCGCTGGGAAGCGGCTTAACCCAGCGCGGATCGATAACCGTTACTCCCACACCCTCGCGATAGGCCATTGACGCAGCTTCCACTGCTATCGCAGCCATTGCTCCAATACTTACCAAAAGCACATCAGCACTTTCTCCACGATAGAGAACATCTATCCCATCGCGTCGCTCAAAGGCTGGAATATCATTTTGTATCGCACCTTTTGGAAAACGCAGCATTGAAGGTGCATCAGAAATTTCAACGGCTTCGCGCAGAATTTCTCGCAGTCGTGAACCATCTCGAGGTGCGCCTACATGCATAGTCGGAATAATTCCGGTTAGCGCCAGATCCCATATGCCGTGATGGGAAGGTCCATCGTCTCCGGTAATTCCTGCGCGATCTAGAACAAAAGTCACCCCTGCTTTATGCAGGGCAACATCAAGAAGCAACTGATCAAAAGCGCGATTTAAGAATGTGGAATACAGAGCAACTACTGGATGTAGGCCCGCAAATGCCATTCCTGCGGCACTCGTAACTGCATGTTGCTCGGCAATACCGACATCAATGGTGCGATCTGGAAACTCTTTTTCAAATTTATCTAATCCGGTGGGTCCTAGCATTGCTGCAGTGATTGCAACAATGTCGCTGCGTTCGCGGCCTAGCGCCAACAACTCTTCAGAAAATACCTTTGTCCAAGATGTAGAACTCTTTGCTAGCGGCGCGCCCGTAGCGGGGTCGACGATGCCAACAGCGTGGAATTTCTCGGCTTCATCTGCAACGGCTGGTTGATGACCACGACCCTTTTCAGTAATTGCGTGGACAAGCACAGGAGCGCCAAATTCTTTCGCTTTCAGTAAAGCTTTTTCTAAAGCAGCAATATCGTGACCATCAATTGGCCCCATGTATTTCAAACCTAAATCTTCGAACATTCCTTGTGGCGCAACAATATCTTTTATGCCTTTTTTCATACCGTGCAATGTTTCATAAATTGGAGTTCCAACAACTGGCGTCTTGTGTAGGAAATCCTTACCCCAATCAAGGAATCTTTCATATCCACGAGTAACCCGCAAAGTCGAAAGATATGTAGCTAGACCACCAATAGTCGGCGAGTAAGAACGTTCGTTATCGTTAACAACTATTACTAAATTACGACTTTCTGTCGCCGCAATATTGTTAAGGGCTTCCCAAGACATTCCACCCGTCAAAGCGCCATCTCCGACTACAACCACGACATGGCGATCTGATTGCCCAGTGCGCGTGAAACCGTAGGAAATTCCATCACCCCAAGAGAGCGCAGTGGATGCGTGAGAATTTTCGATCACATCATGATCGCTTTCAGCGCGGTTTGGGTAACCTGCTATTCCGCCGCGTTGGCGCAGACCGTCAAATTCTCCGGCCCGACCTGTGATTATTTTATGAACGTATGACTGATGACCTGTATCAAAGAGGACAATATCTTTTGGAGAATCAAAGGTTCTATGAATAGCCAGAGTTAACTCAACTACTCCTAAGTTTGGCCCTAGATGACCACCAGTCTTAGAGACTTTCTCAATTAAGAACTGTCGAATCTCCGCACTTAACTTTTCTAGTTGGGTGCGATCCAATGACTTAACGTCAGCGGGACTTTTGATCGATTCAAGCACCGTCATAGTCTAGTTAATGACGAATACATCCGCGATATTTATGACAGCAACGAACGGAGCACATACTGCATGATCCCCCCATGGCGATAATAATCACCCTCGCCCGGAGTATCGATGCGCACCTTGGCGGTAAATTTCTTATCACCTGCGGTAACAGTTACTTTCTTCGGAATTCCCCCACCGTTTAATTCGGTGATGCCAGAAATAGCAAAAGTTTCATCGCCCTTGAGACCAAGGCTCGCAGCGCTCTCGCCATCCTTAAATTGCAGAGGAAGAACGCCCATGCCAATCAAATTGGAACGGTGAATACGCTCGAAGCTCTCTGCAATTACTGCGCGAACTCCCAGCAGCGCCGTTCCCTTTGCTGCCCAGTCGCGTGATGAACCTGATCCGTATTCTTTTCCGGCCAAAATTACGAGTGGGACTCCTGCTGCTTGATATGCAACTGATGCGTCATAAATTGTTGTTTGATCTCCACCGTTTAAGAAGTTTCTAGTGAAGCCGCCTTCAACTCCATCTAGCAACATATTCTTGAGGCGAATATTTGCAAAGGTTCCGCGGATCATTACTTCGTGGTTACCTCGACGAGAACCATAGGAGTTGAAATCTGCGCGTGCCACATTATGAGCTTCTAAATACTTTCCAGCAGGAGAATCTGATTTGATATTTCCCGCAGGAGAAATGTGATCAGTGGTTACAGAATCACCCAAAATCGCAAGTACTCGAGCGCCAGTTATATCTGTAACCGGAGTTGGATTTGCGGGCATGCCATCAAAGTATGGCGGTTTGCGAACATAAGTTGACTGCGCATCCCATTCAAATGTTTTGCCAGTTGGTGTGTCTAAAGATTTCCAGCGATGGTCGCCATCAAAGACAGTTGCGTAATCTTTTTTAAACATTTCAGATGAAATAGATGAATCGATTACATCTTGTATCTCTTTCGCACTCGGCCAGATGTCAGCTAGGAGCACTTCGTTGCCATCTTTGTCTGTGCCCAGCGAATCTTTCTCGAAGTCGTGGTTCATAGTCCCAGCCAATGCGTAGGCAACAACCAAAGGTGGCGATGCCAAGTAATTCATCTTTACATCTGGGCTAATTCGTCCTTCGAAGTTTCGGTTACCAGAGAGAACGGCAGTTACAGCCAAGTCATGTTCGTTGACAGATTTGCTGATTTCTATCGGCAATGGGCCTGAGTTTCCAATACAAGTTACACAGCCGTACCCAACTAAGTTGAATCCCAGCGCTTCCATGTACTTAGTCAGGTCTGCACGATCGTAATAATCTGTAACAACTTTTGAACCCGGCGCTAATGTGGTTTTTACCCATGGCTTAGATGTAAGCCCCTTCTCCACCGCTTTTTTCGCTAACAGAGCGGCGCCAATCATTACTGATGGATTAGAAGTATTTGTACAAGATGTAATTGAAGCAATCACAACATCACCATTTTTGATGGTTGTCTCTTTAGCGCCCACGTTTACTGGATACGCCTCTTTGCCAGTCTTATCTGTTATGTAAGTTGGCAGAATCTTTTCGAATGAAGATTTGGATGCACTCAGCGAGATGCGATCTTGTGGACGTTTTGGCCCCGATATAGAAGGAACCACTGTCGATAAATCAAGTTCTATATGTTCTGAAAAACGAGGGCTAACCGATGGGTCATGCCACATGCCTTGTGCTTTGGCATATTGCTCAACAAGTGCAACTTGATCTTCGTTGCGGCCAGTCAAGCGCAAGTAACGCAAAGTTTCGTCATCGATTGGGAAGATGGCACAGGTTGAGCCGTATTCAGGGCTCATATTTCCAATTGTTGTTCGATTCGCCATTGGAACGGATACAACGCCAGGGCCATAAAATTCAACGAATTTTCCAACCACACCATGCTTGCGCAGAATTTCGGTAATTGTTAGCGCCATATCTGTTGCAGTAGTTCCAACAGGCAATGCGCCACTTAACTTAAACCCAACAACGCGAGGGATCAGCATTGATACTGGCTGGCCTAGAAGAGCAGCTTCCGCCTCGATCCCGCCAACGCCCCAACCAAGTACACCAAGGCCGTTAACCATCGTTGTATGTGAATCGGTACCAACAACAGTGTCAGGGTATGCGCGCAAAACTCCGCCGACCGTACGAGTCATCACAACTCGCGCCAAGTACTCAATATTTACTTGGTGAACAATTCCAGTTCCAGGTGGAACAACTTTAAATTCATCAAAGGCGCCTTGGCCCCAACGCAGAAAGCGATAACGCTCGCGGTTGCGCTCGTATTCAATATCGGTGTTCTTTTCAAACGAATCTTTAGTTCCAAATACATCTGCGATTACTGAGTGGTCGATAACTAATTCAGCCGGTGCAAGTGGATTAACTTTTGCTGGATCTCCCCCAAGGTCAACGATCGCCTCACGCATAGTTGCAAGATCAACGATGCAGGGAACGCCCGTGAAATCTTGCATCACAACACGTGCAGGTGTGAATTGGATTTCGGTATCTGGTTCAACTGATGGATCCCATTGCGCCAACGCCTTGATGTGATCGGCAGTTATATTCGCGCCATCTTCGGTACGAAGAAGATTTTCGAGTAGGACTTTAAGCGAGAACGGAAGGTTTGCTGCGCCCTCAACTTGGGAAATATCAAATATTTCAAAATCTTTTCCGGCAACGTTTAAATTCTTCTTTGTGCCCAATGAATTTTTACTCATTTTCATCCCCACTCAATTTATCTTGACGTCAAGATACCTTAATCGGTGTAAATAAAGCAACAGATTCGATGTGGTGAGTCATGGGAAAAAGGTCAAAGGCGCGCAATTCCTGCAGTTTATAACCCAATTCCCCCAAGTAATTTGTGTCACGGGCTAATGCGGCTGGATCACAGGCGACATAAATAATCGATCTAGGTTTGAGCGCAACCATTGCCGTAACTACATCTTTACCAGCACCCTCACGTGGCGGATCCAGAACTATGACATCCGCTTTTGAAAAGCGTGGGAGCAATTTTGAAACATCACCGGTATGCACTGAAACATTCGAGAAATTTGCAAAGTTACGCATCGCATCCGCCGTTGCGCTCTTACTGCCTTCCACAAGACCAACACTTCCTGTTTCTCCAATTGCTCCCAAGAATTGTGAAGTAAATAGTCCAACACCGCCGTAAAGATCTAGAACTTTGTCACCTGTTTGCAAGTTTGCATATTCAAGTACCGCCTTAGAAAGGACGCTCGGTGCCAACTTGTGGCTCTGCCAAAATGATCGCTGGGAAACCTCCAAAGCAAATCCATTGACTTCGTAGTTGCCTACATCTACACCCTCGCTAGTACGGACCGGTGATTCGTCTCGCGAATAACCTGTTGCAATAGTTCTTTCGCCTGTCGAAGAAATTGAAACCTCAACACGAAGGTCGCCTTTCCATCTCCTTGAACTCAACTCTTGATAATTCATTTCTGGTGCAAGAATTCTGCAATCATTAACCGCAATTACTTTATTGCTTCGCGCTTGCTTAAACCCTATGTCGCCATTGCGCGTAGTAACCGCGTTAAAACGAGTTCGATAACCAAGGGCTGGTCCGACCTCTTCAACTTCTACTGCAATATCCTGTTTAGCAATTCTCGAGAATTGCTCGGTAACAACATCACTCTTTAGCTGACGCTGGCGATTCAAGGAAATATGTTGAAAGTCGCACCCTCCGCATCCTGCGCGGTGAGCAAACTGACAAGGTGCTACAACTCGATCAGGTGATGCTTTTATTACGGAAACAACATCGCCCCGATTGAAGGAACTTCCAGTACCCGTAATTTCAATTTCTACTTCTTCACCCGGAATTCCGTGGCGTACAAATATCACTGCACCCATATGCCGCACGATGAAATGGCCACCGTGCGCGACTTTTTCAATGGTTGCAACAAAACGATCTCCCACCGTAAGGGCAACGCGTTCGGCGGAATTTTGCTGGTCAGCCCCGTTGGTTGTCATAAAGGTAAGCCTAAGGGTGTAAGTTAAACCTTGTGCACGTTGTGATTATGGGATGCGGACGAGTTGGTTCTTCTTTAGCAACCGAGCTTGAAGCCGCC
>CANGVO010000037.1 GCA_947457445.1 Actinomycetota bacterium
AAGAGAGACCCGGAAATAAATATGACCTTCGATTACGCACCAGCTCCCGAGTCTCGTTCTATCGTCGATATCAAGGCGAAATACGGACATTTCATCGATGGCAAATTTGTTGCCGGCAAGAACCACTTTTCAACCATTAACCCTGCAACCGAAGAAGTCTTGAGCAAGATTGCACTCGGTGGAGCAAGTGATGTCGATAAGGCTGTTGCTGCAGCACAAAAGGCGTATACAAAGACTTGGTCGAAGTTATCGGGCAAGGAGCGAGGAAAATACCTCTACCGCATCGCTCGAATCTTGCAAGAGCGCGCCCGCGAATTTGCTGTTCTTGAAACGTTAGATAACGGAAAACCAATTCGTGAAACCCGCGATATTGATATTCCATTAGTAGCTGCTCATTTTTTCTATCATGCAGGTTGGGCAGATAAATTAGATTACGCGGGTCTCGGTAAATCTCCACAACCGCACGGAGTCGCCGGACAGATCATTCCTTGGAATTTTCCGCTCTTAATGTTGGCGTGGAAAGTTGCTCCAGCGCTAGCAACCGGAAATACAGTTGTACTAAAGCCTGCTGAAACCACATCACTTACTGCGCTTTTGTTCGCTGAAGTTTGCCAACAAGCAGAACTTCCGGATGGTGTTGTAAATATCGTTACGGGAGATGGGACTACCGGTGCATCCATAGTTAACCATCCCGGAATCCACAAAATTGCTTTTACCGGTTCAACCGAAGTTGGAAAGAAAATTGCTCGTGCTATCGCATCCACCGATAAGAAAGCCACGTTAGAACTCGGCGGCAAAGGGGCAAACATTGTCTTTGATGATGCTCCACTCGATGAAACTGTTGAAGGAATAGTCAACGGTATTTTCTTTAATCAAGGCCATGTTTGTTGCGCTGGATCACGTTTGATTCTGCAAGAAGGAATCGCCGATGAACTCATCGAAAAACTTAAAGTTCGCATGGCCAAGATTCGTGTGGGTGATCCTTTAGATAAAAATACTGATCTAGGTGCAATTAACTCGCGCGAACAGTTGATAAAGATTCAAGAACTGGCCGCTGCAGGAGATACCGAAGGCGCAGAGCGCTGGAGCCCTGCCTGTAATTTATCTTCAAAAGGATTCTGGTTTGCGCCAACTATTTTCACTGGAGTAACGCAAGCTCACCGAATCGCACGTGAAGAAATATTCGGACCCGTACTTTCTGTTCTCACATTTAGAACACCACAAGAAGCCATTGAAAAAGCGAATAACACCCCATTCGGACTCTCTGCTGGAGTTTGGAGTGAGAAAGGCTCACGGATCTTGTGGGCTACTCAGCAACTTCGAGCAGGAGTTGTATGGGCAAATACATTTAATAAATTTGATCCAGCGTCACCATTTGGTGGATATAAAGAATCTGGCTGGGGTCGCGAGGGCGGCAAACACGGACTTTCGGCATATTTAAAGGAGGGAAAGTAAATGGCTACAACTCCCAAGAAGCCAGTAGATCGTTTAGAAGTAAAGAAAACTTACAAACTTTATATAAATGGCGCCTTTCCTCGCAGCGAATCTGGGCGAGTGTACGAAGTAAAAACGGCTAAAGGTGCATCGATTGCTAATCCATCACTTGCGTCTAGAAAAGATCTGCGTGATGCAGTCGTTGCTGCCCGAGCTGCACAGGCTGGTTGGGCAAAAGCAACTGCGTACAACCGTGGACAAATTCTCTATCGCATCGCCGAAATGTTGGAAGGTCGCGCAGATCAAATCGCAAATGAAATCTCACTTGCTAGCGGCGTAACAGCTAAAAAAGCACATGATGAAGTTCTTGCAGCAATTGATCGTTGGGTTTGGTATGCGGGTTGGAGCGATAAATTATCGGCAGCCTTTGGCTCAACCAACCCAGTATCAGGGCCTTATTACAACTTCACGATTCCTGAACCACAGGGAGTCATAGCAGTTGCTCCCGCAGAGAATTTCTTGGCACTAATTGATGCAATCGCGCCTGCAATAGTTTCTGGAAATTCTGTTGTTGCCCTTGTTCCTGGTTCTGCTGCCATTGCGGCAATGACTTTCGCCGAAGTTCTGGCAACAAGTGATTTGCCTGCAGGAGTTATCAATATTCTTACTGGTTCACATGATGAATTAGCGCCATGGGCAGCATCTCACATGGATATCGATGGCCTTGATATCTCCGGAATTGCCAAGAAAAAGCGAGCAGATTTAAAGGTGGCCGGAGCCGAAAACCTGAAGCGCATCCATAGTTTTGATGGGGCACTCTCTCCAACTCGAATTTATGCCTTTATGGAAGCAAAAACTGTTTGGCACCCTATTGGGGTTTAAGTGTTATTCGGCAGAAATTGCTAAGTAACCAGGCTTAACGACTTTTTCAATAATCGCCAATCGTTCTTCAAATGGAATGAATGAACTCTTTAGAGCGTTAATTGTTACGCGCTGTAAATCCAAGAAGGTCCAATCAAAGGCATTGACTAATTCGGTCATTTCACGAGACATAGAAGTTGCCGACATCAAGCGATTATCTGTATTAACGGTGATTCGAAAACGCAATTTAGCGAGGTCGCCAATCGGATGAGCTGCAAAGTTTGCTGCAGCACCTGTTTGAATATTCGAAGATGGACACATTTCCAGCGGAATTCGGCGATCGCGAACGTATGCCGCTAACTTTCCGAGGCGTGGTGGCGTGTGGTTTAAATCAACATCATCAATTATTCGCACGCCATGCCCAAGTCGTTCTGCTCCGCAAAGTTGAATTGCCTCCCAAATTGATGGCAAGCCATACGCTTCTCCTGCATGAATTGTGAAGTGTGCATTTTCACGACGTAAATATTCAAAGGTATCTAATTGATCACTAGGTGGAAATCCATCTTCAGGTCCAGCGATATCAAAGCCAACTACGCCTTTATCGCGGTATTTAACGGCTAATTCAGCAACTTCTTGAGATAACTGATTCTGGCGCATTCCGCAAAGTAGTGATGTTACGCGGATTGTGTTGCCTTCGGCTAGCGCTTCCTTTTCTCCGGCACGAAAACCTTCCAGGATTGCCTCAATAGCGGCAGAAATCGTCAGTCCGTTTTCAGTTAATAATTCTGGCGCCATACGAACTTCGGCATAAACAACTCCATCGCGGGCTAGATCCACGGCGCACTCACGAGCGACTCGCACAACATCTTGATGACGTTGCATGACAGCAACCGTATGTGAAAAAGTTTCTAAGTATCGAACTAAAGATCCAGAATCGCAGGAAGCGCGAAACCATTCTGCTAATTCGTTTGCATCCTGAGAGGGAAGCGCATGCCCAATTTCGTTAGCAATATCAATAATCGTTTGTGGGCGAAGTCCACCGTCTAAGTGATCGTGCAACAAAGCCTTCGGTAGTCTTTGAATCTGATCTGGGGTAGGAATTTTGTTTAAAGTACTCATCCGGTAATCCGTTCCAAAACCAGCGGCAGGCGATCTACCTGACCATTTTCGGCGATTGTTATTGCCCCATCCAAAATTTCTATTGCTCTATCGAACCTTGCTGGTTCATCTGAATGCAAAGTTAAAAGCGGTGCACCTTTTTTTACATAGTCGCCTGGTTTGGCATGCATTTCAATACCGGCACCTGCTTGGACTTTCTCTCCTTGCTTGGAACGACCAGCCCCAAGGCGCCAAGCAGAAACACCAATTTTCATGGCATCCATTTTTGTCATGATTCCAGATTCGGTTGCGGCAATTAAATGTGTTTCGCGCGCTGTTGGAAGCTTGGCATCTGGATCGCCACCTTGTGCTCGAATCATCCGTTTCCAATGATCCATTGCAGAACCATCCTGCAGTGCGATTGCGGGATCTTTGCCAATAATTCCTGCAGCATCGATCATTTCACGCGCTAATAAAATTGTAAGTTCAACGACATCAGCTGGTCCGCCACCGGCTAAAACCTCAATAGATTCACGTACTTCAAGTGCATTGCCGGCGGTTAATCCAAGTGGGACATCCATTGCAGTAACAAGTGCGCGAGTTTTTACACCTGCATCTAAGCCAAGTTGCACCATGGTACGCGCTAGCTCTGCAGCCTTTGCAGGATCGCTCATGAAAGCTCCGCTGCCAGTTTTCACATCTAGAACAAGTGCGGAAGTTCCTTCGGCAATTTTCTTAGACATAATCGATGAGGCGATGAGTGGAATAGCTTCAACAGTGGCTGTGACATCTCGCAGTGCATACAGTTTCTTGTCCGCTGGAGCTAAGCCTGCACCTGCTGCACAAATAACCGCACCTGTGTCTTGCAAAACTTTAAGCATTTCATCATTCGATAGCGATGCCCGCCATCCCGGTATTGATTCAAGTTTGTCTAGCGTGCCACCGGTATGGCCAAGTCCACGTCCGGATAATTGAGGAACAGCTCCCCCACAAGCAGCCACAAGAGGCGCCAATGGCAAAGTTATTTTGTCGCCCACTCCGCCAGTTGAATGCTTATCCGCCGTTGGTCGATCTAAAGCGGACCAATTCATTCGCTCACCTGAATTAATCATCGCATTTGTCCAACGTGAAATTTCACGAGAGTTCATGCCATTTAAAAGAATTGCCATAAGAAGTGCAGACATCTGTTCATCTGCAATAACACCGCGAGTGTAAGCATCGACTGTCCAGTCAATTTGCTTGTCGCTTAACTCATTTCGATCTCGTTTGGCAGCAATAATTTCAACAGCAGCAAATGGTTCGACGCCGGAATTAGTCAAGACGCTTGTCCATCTCTTCTGGACCAAATGCCCAAGGCAGCAGCTCTGAAAGTGGCTTAACGCCGGTATCGGTCATTAACTGCAGATTGGATCCGCCGTGCTCTTGTAATAACTGACGGCAGCGTCCGCACGGCATCAGGTAATTTCCCGAAATATCAACGCATGTAAATGCGATTAAACGTCCGCCTCCAGAATTAATCAGCGATGAAACTAAGCCACATTCGGCGCATAAAGTGAGCCCATAACTAGCATTTTCGACGTTGCAACCAGTGATTATGCGACCGTCATCAACGAGGGCTGCAACGCCAACTGGAAACTTTGAATATGGGGCGTAGGCCTGTTTCATGGCGGCTACTGCATGAGTTTTTAGTAGTTCCCAATCAACGAGCATATGCTGCACTCGCCGCTGCATTTATGGCTGCTGATTGTGCCGCCAAAGTCTTCGATTTAATCACGATCTCAATTCCCTTATCGGCAATTGTGTAGCGATGACCATAAATTCCTGCTTTAGCATCTAAAACATCGGTCAGTTGACTGTTATTGACAGCCTTTCCAATTACATCTGCAACCGCGATATCTACGCGCTTTACTACAGATGCTAAAAGATACTTTGATGTTGCAGCACTTACCGTCAAATACAAATCAGGTTCAGTAATTATGAGATTTGCATCGACCGCGCTCTTCTTACGATTCTTCGCAGTATTTGCTTTTACAATGGCATCAAAAGCGCCATCAGCTGCGCCAGAGGTAGCGGCGTAAATTACATCAATACCCAGAGAAATCATCGCCTTTGCGGCGATTGAGGTGTCAGTTGAAGTAAACTTCACATATGAATTTACTTTCTTCTTGCTTGCCGCAACGCCCGCTAGAAAACCATTTTGATACAAATCGGCGTTTGATGGCGTCGTAATCATCGCAATCTTGCGACTTTTACTGGATATCGCTGCGCTGTAGCCAGCAAGGAATGCGCCTTCGACCTCGGCAAAAATCACTGAAGTAACATTTAGCGCAGCGATTGATGCATCGCCAATTATTGCAAATTGCTTATTTGGAAACTCCAAAGCCAATGGTTCGATAGTTTTTGCATATCCCTGACCGACTGCGATTATGGTTGCGCATGTTTTAGAAGTTAAGTTGCGCAATCTTTTTTCACGGTCAGCGGCGGTTCCATCTGTAACAACGCCTTCGAATGTAAATGTGTACTGATTTTGCGCCAGTTTCACGCCAGCCAAAGTCGCATCGTTATAGGAGCGATCGCCCAATCCGCCTGTGTCATATGCAATACAGATATTGGTTGCGGCTTGCGCACTCGGATAAATTAGGAGGGATAGCGCGATAAGAGACGCGGTGATTCCGGCACGAAGTTTCACTAGAGAACCAAGCCTAAGTTCTTGTACGTATCTGCAACCGTTGCGCTTGCCACAGATCGGGCCTTATCGGCGCCACCATGTAGAACTTTTACCAAGTGGGCTTCATCTTGAAGAAGTTCGAGTGCTCGCTCGCGAATTGGTCGTAAGTATTCAACTACCACCTCAGCGACAGCTGACTTGAAATCTCCATAACCTTTTCCGGCAAATTGATTTTCTAAATTGGAGATGCTTTCACCAGATAACGCTGAATGAATTGTCAGCAGGTTACTGATTCCAGGTTTCTCTTTCTCATCAAAAGTAACTTCTCGCCCAGCATCGGTGGTCGCACTCTTAATTTTCTTAATATTGGCCTCGGGTGTATCCATGATCTCGAGCACGCCCGCGGCCGATCCTGATGACTTGCTCATCTTGTTAGTTGGTTCTTGCAAATCATAAATTTTTGCGCCAGATTTGAGAATATGACCTTCTGGGATTCGGAATGTTTCTCCGAATCGCGAATTAAATCGCGTCGCTAAGTCGCGGGTTAGTTCGATATGTTGACGTTGATCTTCTCCGACCGGCACGTAATGTGCTTGATACAAAAGAATATCAGCAGCCTGCAGCATCGGATAAGTGAAAAGTCCAACGCGCGCGGAGTCAGCGCCGCCTTTTGCGGACTTATCTTTAAATTGTGTCATTCGGTTGGCTTCGCCAAAACCGGCGATGCATTCCATAATCCAACCCAGTTGATTATGTTCTGCAACATGAGACTGCACAAAGAGTGTTGATTTCTCAGGAGAAATACCAAGTGCGATTAGCTGCGCTGCCGAAGTTAAGATTCGTTTGCGCAATAGAGTCGGATCAATATCTCCGGTAAGTGCGTGTAAATCTACGATGCAATAAAAGGCATCATTGCCATCTTGTAGCTCAACCCACTGCTTAAGCGCGCCCAGATAATTTCCCAGATGGAATGAGTCACTGGTGGGCTGGATACCCGAAAGAATGCGCTTAGTGCTCATGTTGTTATTCTCGCATGGATCGCTAATTACGCGATATCAATAGCTGCCCTGCGCGCTTGCCTTCCATAGTTAAAACCGAGATTCGAATACCGTTAACGCTAACCACATCGTGGGCAACTGGAATTCGCCCTAAGAAATGCATTACAAATCCACTGGCTGTTTCATACGGGCCATCTGGAATATCAATACCTGTTTGATCTCGCAGATCATCAAGAGAGATCAGGCCATCGACCTCAAAATCACCAGTGCGGGCTTCGATCGAGACATCATCTTCATCGCTGTCGTATTCGTCTTTGATGTCACCGATTAGGCATTCGACTAAATCCTCTAGCGTCACAATTCCATCCGTGCCGCCATATTCATCAAGAACGATCGCTAAGTGCTGGCGCTGGTTGCGCATCTCAGTAAGTGCAGGCAGAACACCCTTAGTGCCTGGCAAGAACATGATGTTACGGACAAGCTCTTGAATTTTTCCACCAGCGCTCACCAAAGATGTATCCAACAAGTCGCGAACGTGGATAAATCCAATAACTTCATCAGTTGAACCACGAACAACTGGGTAACGAGAGTGTGCTCGATCAACGGCGAGCGCAATGGCTTTTCCAACGGTAAGAGATGCGTCCATGAAATCTACTTCGGTTCGAGGAACCATAACTTCATGAACTTGGCGTTCCGATGCGTTGAATACTTCTTCAACAATATCGCGCTCTTCGGCGGTGAGTGCAGCATGGCCGCTTACTAGATCGAGAAGTTCTTCTTCTGACATCTGGCTGCGTTGTTCTTTTGGATCAATACCAAATATGCGAACGACAACATCTGTCGAACGTGAAAGTAACCAAATAACTGGACGAAATAGTTTTGCAGTTAAATCAATTGCCCCGGCGCTCCACAAAGAAATATCTTCGGTGCGAAAGAGAGCTAAGCGCTTTGGCACTAACTCGCCAAATACCAATGAGAAATAAGCAATAACGAGTGTGACTCCGATTAGAGATGTGGCACTTGCAGCGTCATCAGATAAGCCAAGATCAGCTAACTTTGGAATTACATACACGCCAAGTTTCTCAGCGCCCAGGGCGGCAGATAAGAATCCACATACAGTTACGCCAACTTGAGCTGCTGCCAAGAATCGGTTGGGGTTTTCAGAAAGTTGCGCGACTTTGGCGCCACGTTTACCTCGAGTTGAGAGTTGGCGAACCTGGCTTTCGCGAAGAGAGATAAGTGCGATTTCAGCAGCCACAAAGAGTGAGCCGAGCA
>CANGVO010000038.1 GCA_947457445.1 Actinomycetota bacterium
GGCAGTTTTGTGGCGGTGCAAACTCAAATTGTTCCGATAATCGGTGTTGCAATTTATTCCGTAGCCTCGATTGCCGGACAAACTGCTGCATCACTACTGGTCGATCGAATTGGAATGACTGGCGGTGGAAAAAAGAAGATCACCGCTCGAAGAGTTGCAGCCGCTGGAGTAACCGTTGTTGCAGTACTAATTTCAGTACTTGACCGGATCGAAGCCAACAATCTTTCGCTAATGGCAGTCATTTTCGGTTTATTTGCAGGGTCAATCGTTGGTGTTCAGCGAGCAATGAATGGTCAGATAAATGAGAGCACTCATCAAAGCTTTACTACTTCTCTCCTAAATTTCATTATGGGTACAACTTTTCTAGTAATTTTCTTAGCAATCGGCATGCTCATCAACAGAGCAGAAATGGTTTCACTTCCCGCCGGTCCATGGTGGATGTACACCGGCGGAACTATCGGCGTCATATATATAGCTTTTACTTCCACGATTGTTCAACATCTAGGGGTCTTAACTTTCACCTTGATTAGCGTTGGTGGGCAATTAGTTGGTTCGCTACTTATTGATTTCTATTCACCAACCGAAGGCGTTCATGTCAGCGCCTATTTAGTTACCGGAATTGTTATGACTTATCTTGGTGTGGTCGTGGGCGGCGCCGGAAATTTACCAAAGCGGAAATTAGCGAAGCAACTATAAAGAAAGCAGCGATTGCGTAGGAAGAGCTCTTTACCCACGGCAAAGTTGCTGCATAAAAACCAGCCAAGGTAATTCCAACTCCCCACAAAAGTGCACCCAGGGCATTTGCAGATAAGAATTTGTAGTAATTCATCTTGGCGGCGCCTGCGATAGGTGGAACAAAGGTGCGAATCCATGGGAAGAAACGCGCGGCCACAACTGCCCACCAACCGGTTTTCTCATAGAAATCTTCTGCGTTAACGATCATTCTCTGCATTCTTGGTGAATCACGTTTATCCAAATAAGGGCGGCCTACTACTCGCCCAATTACGAAACCAACCTGATCACCGAAGAATGCAGCAAGGAAAATAACTGAAACCAGAATCAAAATATTGATATTGCCGTGAGCCGCCGCAACCAGACCAGCGCTAAACAAAATTGAGTCACCAGGTAAGAAAAATCCAAAGAGAAGGCCAGTTTCTATAAAAACAATCGCCCCAACAATCAGATAAAAGACAAACGGAGCGAGAGCGGAAAGTTGAGAATCAAATGACGCCGCAACTTCCATTTAAACGCTCTTTTTTACTGCTGCAGCAACTTTAGCGACAACCTGAGAGTCAAAAACGCTGGGGACGATAAATGAGGCATTTAATTGAGATGGACTCACACAAGATGCGATCGCTTCTGCTGCGGCAATCAATAATTCATCAGTAATTTTATTTGCATTTGCATCAAGTAAGCCACGGAAAATACCAGGAAAAGCTAGAACATTATTGATTTGGTTTGGTTGATCGCTTCTGCCTGTTGCAACAACTGAAGCGTATTTGCGCGCAATTACAGGATCAATTTCTGGATCAGGATTAGCGAGTGCAAAAACGATAGAACCGGACGCCATAGATGCCACGTCAATTTCACTTAGTACATTTGGTGCGCTAACGCCAATGAAAACATCTGCGCCTTTCATGGCATCCGAAAGAGTGCCGCTAAAGCCATCTGTAACACATCCATCAATATCGAATGCGATTATCGTCTTAGCACCACTCTTGGTGAGTAATCGGGAGATCGCTGTACCTGCAGCACCCGCACCGCTCATCACAATTTTAATTCTAGATAAATCTTTATTTACTAACTTCAAAGAATTAGTTAAAGCTGCTAAAACAACTATTGCAGTTCCATGTTGGTCATCATGAAAAACTGGAATATCCAATAAATCTCGCAAGCGCGCTTCGATTTCAAAGCAGCGAGGTGCAGAGATATCTTCTAGATTGATTCCGCCATAAACGGGTGCGATTAACTGAACCGTGCGCACAATCTCATCAACATCTTGAGTATCTAAACAAACTGGCCAAGCATCAACATCGGCAAATCGCTTAAATAGCGCAGCTTTACCTTCCATCACTGGCAAAGCTGCGGCAGGTCCAATGTTTCCCAAACCTAGAACTGCAGAACCATCGGTTACAACTGCGACCGTGTTGCGTTTCATCGTTAGGCGACGAACATCTGATGGATCTTCCACAATTGCTTGGCAGATTCGTGCCACACCTGGGGTATATGCGCGTGAAAGATCATCACGAGTCTTAAGAGGAACCTTTGATTGAACCTCTAATTTACCGCCAAGGTGAAGTAGAAATGTGCGGTCGCTAACTTTGCGAACAGTCAATCCCGAGTGTGCAGTAAGCGCAGTTGTAATTTCTTGTGCATGATCTGCATCGATCGTGTCGCAAGTTACGTCGATTACTACTTTTTCTAATAAAGACTCAACAACATCGAGGGCAGTAATGGTTGCGCCAGCTCCGGTTATTGCAGCAGTAATTAAGGCAACCGGTTGAAGATCAGGAGATCCTTCAACACGAATTGTTATTCCGTAACCGGGAGAAGTCGATGCCATTTATACAACACCGTATAAGCGATCCCCAGCGTCACCGAGACCGGGCACGATGTAACCGTGCTCATTAAGTTTTTCATCAAGAGCGCCGGTTACGAGTGTGATTGGAACACCAGATTTTGCGAAAGCATCTTCTAGGACTTTTACACCTTCAGGCGCAGAGAGAATGCAGATTGCGGTGATGTCATCAGCGCCTCGCTCAATGAGGAAATTTATTGCCGCAACCAGCGTGCCACCAGTTGCCAACATTGGATCAAGCACAAAGCATTGACGACCAGCTAAATTTTCTGGTAAACGATTTGCGTAAGTACTTGCCTGTAAAGTTTTTTCATCACGAACCATTCCGAGAAATCCAACTTCGGCTGTAGGTATTAGGCGCGTCATTCCCTCAAGCATTCCAAGACCGGCGCGCAAAATTGGAACAACTACAGGCTTTGGATCGGAAAGTTTCAGCCCGGTGGTCTGAGTTACGGGAGTTTTTATTGAAACTTTCTCAGTTCGGACATCACGCGTTGCCTCGTATGCGAGAAGTGTTACAAGCTCTTCAACCAGGTGGCGAAAGGTTGGTGAATCCGTTTTTTCATCGCGTAGAACGGTCAATTTATGAGTGATCAACGGGTGGTTGGCGACGTGAACTTTCATGGTTCATACCTTACAGGGGTTTCCATCTTGCCCAATGAGTGGGAATATGTCCGATGTGAGCGATGCAATGGTGAACGAGGTAGATATCGCGGTTGCTGCGTGGCATGAGGACGGCCGCTGGAATCTAGCGCTGCTGCCCGATGCACATGATTTACCGCACATTATTGATCGTCTTAAATCACAACAAACAAATGGCGGCGCAATTGCGCTTCTCGCAATCGATGAAGAATTCTTTATGTTGATCCGAGTACTAGGTTCACATATAAGTATGTTCTTAAGCGATGTTACTTGTGCGATGGATTACGAAGTTGCTGCAGAATTCTTAGATCTATGTGACCTTGATTCTCCTGAAGAAGATGATGAGCCACTTCCAGTTGGCCATTTAGATATTCTTGCCGATCTTGGTGTAAACCAAATGGAACTCTCTGCTTTATGTGATGATGCTGAATTATTTCCAGACGAACAGTTAGAAGCAATCGCCGGCCGTTTAGGTTTTGCCGATCAATTTTCAGAACTATTGGAGCTCTAAGAATTTCTAACCATTCACCCGAATCGCTGATGGATCAAGCGATCAAGATTGCAAAAGCAGCAACAACCACTGGAGACGTTCCAGTTGGTGCAATTGTTGTAGATAAAGATGGCGTAATAATTGGTCAAGGTTCAAACGAGCGTGAAGCAAATAACGATCCGACAGCTCACGCCGAAATTGTTGCTATCCGAAGTGCAACTTCAAGAATTAAAAGTTCACGCCTCGATGGATGCACGCTGATTGTCACGCTCGAACCATGTGCAATGTGCGCAGGAGCGATTGCCCAGGCACGAATCTCAAATTTGATATTTGGCGCATGGGATGAAAAAGCGGGTGCTGTTGGCTCGGTTTGGGATGTTATTCGCGATCCACGAGCACTTTACAAAATGAATGTGACTGCTGGAATTCGCGAATCAGAATGCGCCAAGTTACTTACAGATTTCTTCGAAAATCAGCGCTAACTAAACTAATAGTTGGTAAGAAGGATTCAAGATTGTAAGAACGCCTTCTTCTTCACCAACCATTCCTTCGGCACGAATTTGGGCACCAACTTCGAGTCCAGCTATCTCGCGTCGACCCAAGAAGTGCAGTGTTACTCCACCCGATTGATCCCAAACTTCGACCTGCAAAAGAGGCGCTGCACCTTTTGCTGCGCTCTTGATTGCAGTTACTTGACCTTGCACCTGAGCACGTTGACGCCATTGAATCTTGCCAATCGGCGTTAAGTCTTCGGCGTAATGGCTAATTGGTTCAATTGGTTTAATCACATCTTTAACAGGCTTAAACACTTCCGGTTCCGCGACAGTATTTTTAGTCGCTGCAGTGCTTGTGTGCACATTTAATTGCGAGCCAGAAGTTATGCGATCAACGTCAAAAGGAACAATGGTTGCAACCACGCGTTGTAGTTGCGAAATAGGTGCTGCAATTTCTTCTGCAGTTTGATCATGTAATAAACGACCCAAGAAACCAGAATAGGCACGACGCGGAAGCAGAAGTGTTAATTCAACATCCTGTTTTTCGGTCATTCGAATTGCGTAATCGAGTGCAGCATTTGCAAGGCGACGATCGGGGCAATCAATCAGTTCAAGTGTCACATCGTCTAAAGCATCAGAATTAGCCCATGCGTCCTTGATTTCTTCGGCTCTGCGATCATCGATCACAAAGTGAACTGCGCTCAAGTTACGTGGTTTCAAACTGCGCGCATAGCGAATTGCACCTACGGTGGCTAAGTCAACGTTATCTACTAATACGGTTACGTTATGGCGCGCAATTGTTGTTGCTCGCTCTTGTTCTTGACGCACAGATAGCGCTTCTTGCTCGCGCGTGTACTGGCGACGCAATCGCAAGAAAGTCATAACCAAAATTGGCGCCGTTACCAGAACCATCCATGCACCTTCGGTGAACTTAACCACTGAGAAAATTATGACGATGGCAAGTGAGACAGAGCCTGCAGTGGCATTGATAGCAACTTTAATGCGCCAGCCTTGCGGCTTTGTGCGCAACGAATGCTTTGTCATACCAAAGCCAGCAAGTGTGAAACCGGTAAAAACGCCAAGGGCATAGAAGGCAACAAGATGTTCAACTGAACCAGCGGTGATTATTACAAGTAGTAAACCGCCACCCGCAAGAAGCAAAATTCCGTTTGAAAAAGCTAGACGGTGTCCACGTTTAGTTAATTGACGAGGCAAATATCCGTCTGTTGCCACGAAGTTACAGAGAAGCGGAAATGCGCTGTAAGTGGTGTTCGCGCCAGCAAAGAGAATAAGCATTGTCGCAAGCTGAACCATAATGAACATGAATGTTCCGAAAGCGCCTTCGCCTACTGCCGCTTTCGCAATTTGTGAAATAACTGTTGGGGTACCTGATTCGTATGGCATCGCTTGAATGTGATGCGCAAAATATGAAACTCCAAGAACCAAAGTTCCGAGCAGGCAGCTCATAACAACTAAAGTTCGTCGAGCGTTTACATGCTCTGGAGTTTTAAATAGTGCGACACCATCAGAAATCGCTTCCAAGCCGGTTAGTGAAGATCCTCCGTTAGCAAATGCGCGAAGCAGAATAAATATCGCTGCACCCGTTAAGAGACCTTGCTCTTGTCCGAGTTCTACGGCGCCAGGAAGATCAGTTGCAAGAACAGGAAGCGTTCCGTTTGCTAAACGCCAGAATCCCATTCCGAAAACAACCAACATACAAGCGATGAAGAAATAAGTTGGAAATGCAAAAGCTTTTCCTGCTTCTTTAACTCCTCGAAGATTGCCGTAAGTTAAGAAAATAATTACCGCAAAAATCATCGGCATTTTCCACGGCTGGAGTGACGGGAAGGTAGAAATAATTGCAGCAACACCTGCTGCAGATTGAATTGCAAGAGTTACGATGTAATCAAGAATCAGCGCAACGGCTGCGATTTGCGCAGTAACCGGTCCAAAGTTGTCGCGCGAGACTATGTAGGCACCGCCAGTTTTTGTATAAACGTCAATTACGTTTCGATAAGAAAGAGTGATCAAAACTAAAATAGCCAAAACAACTGCAGTCATCGGCATCAAGATCGCAAATGCAGCAAGACCGAACGCTGGCAATAACGCGATCAAAATTTGTTCGCTGCCGTAAGCAGATGAAGAAATACAGTCAGATGAAAGAATTCCAAGGGCGTAGCGCTTTGATAAACGTTGATGGCCTAAAGAGTGCCTATTTAGCGCACCACCCAGAAATGCGCGCTTGATCTTGTAGGAAAGCGGATCACTCAAGTGAGCATGTTCCTGCATTGCAACGGGCTGTGGCGCACCATCTGTCCATGACTTTGGCACACAAACTCCTTCATTTACCGCGGCTGGCGCGTCTAATTGCCTGTTCAGTATGCTCATCTTATGCGCACTCAGTTATATATAGATGGTCAATGGGTCGATGGAAACGGGACTTTGGATGTAATCGATCCAAGCGACGGCTCAGTAATCGCCAAAGTTGCCACAGCTGGAGATACCGAAATTGAGGCCGCCCTTGCCGCCGCCGATCGCGCGGCACCCGCTTGGGCCAAAACCGCGCCTCGCACGCGCGGTGAAATTCTGCGCAAAGCATTTGAGTTAATGACGCAAGAAGCAGATTTCTTAGCCGAACTTATTTCAAAAGAAAATGGCAAAGCCCTGCCTGATGCAAAAGGTGAAGTTGCGTACGCAGCCGAATTTTTTCGCTGGTTTTCCGAGGAAGCAGTTCGCATCTCAGGTGATTTCAGAATGTCACCAAGTGGAGACAAGCGAATTCTCGTAACGCACCAACCAGTTGGTCTTTCAATTCTCATCACCCCTTGGAATTTTCCAGCCGGAATGGCAACTCGCAAGATTGGACCTGCCATCGCAGCGGGTTGCACAATGATTCTAAAGCCAGCAGGTGAAACTCCACTCACCGCGCTCGCGATTGTGGACATTCTTGATCGTGCAGGGGTTCCAAAAGGAGTTGTTAATTTAGTTCTTCCAACACCAACTGGTCCTGCGATTGCAAAAATGTTGCATGACAAGCGCGTTAAAAATCTTTCATTTACTGGCTCAACCGAAGTTGGTCGCATAATCTTGAAAGAAGCTGCCGACAACGTAATTCGCTGCTCAATGGAGCTCGGAGGAAATGCACCCTTCGTAGTAATGGATGATGCCAATGTTGATGAAGCAGTTAAAGGTTTGATGTTGGCGAAAATGCGAAATGGTGGCGCTGCCTGCACTGCAGCAAATCGCATTTATGTTCAACGTAAAGTTGCAAAAGAGTTTATGGAAAAGTTTGCTTCAGCAATGGGAGCATTCGTTATGGGACGCGGCCGCGATGCTGGAGTACAACTCGGTGCAAGTGTTTCCCTTAAAGAGCGCAACAAAATTGCAGAATTAGTTGATAACTCAATCAAGGCTGGTGCCAAAATATTAACTGGCGGTAAAACTCCTGATGGTCCGGGAGCTTTCTATCCTGCAACTGTTCTTGAAGTAGATAAGCAAGCCGAAATATTGAACCACGAAGTCTTTGGTCCAGTCGCACCCGTTGTTGTGTTTGATACCGATGCTGAAGCGATTGAACTCGCGAACAGCACAGATTTTGGGCTAATTAGTTACGTATATTCAGAAAACCTAAAGCGTGCAATTCAGATTTCTGAAGCGATTGAATCCGGAATGGTTGCGATTAACCGTGGCTTGATTTCTGATCCTGCAGCGCCATTTGGTGGAGTTAAACAGAGCGGTCTTGGCCGTGAAGGTGGCT
Organism: Actinomycetota bacterium; assembly: GCA_947457445.1. Lineage (GTDB taxonomy): Bacteria > Actinomycetota > Actinomycetes > Nanopelagicales > Nanopelagicaceae > Planktophila. The sequence continues at coordinate 7,962 of CANGVO010000038.1, forward strand.
TCGATGGCATCCACGAATTCCTCGAGACAAAATACATTGGCGTTGAAATTTAATTTCTTACGCGGAGGATGAGGGATTTGAACCCTCGAAAGGTTGCCCTTTACACGCTTTCCAAGCGTGCGCACTCGGCCGCTATGCGAATCCTCCTGGCGGGATCGCTCCCGACTGGCTAAGGGTATCGCCGCAATAACTATGCTTACGCCAGATCCC
>CANGVO010000039.1 GCA_947457445.1 Actinomycetota bacterium
GCACGGTCTGCAATCTCATCCATGGCAGCAGAGTGATATCCAGCCGCGGTAAACACTTCGAGGGCGGCGGTGAGCAAAATTGCACGACGTTCATCGCGTGGCAGGCGCGCTTTATCGCCCTTTGTGTTTACATCCAAGGTAGTCATTGCTCATATCGTAGACGCATTTGCGCGGATAGCGAAAGGTCGATTGCAGATGAGAATGATTTGCAGCCTCGGGAACTTATCTAATTGGCGCACCTGCAATGCCTACGGCAGAATATCGCTATGACGAACCAGCAAATCAAACCTCCGGCCCTAGTATCTCCAGGACCGGCGCTAACTGTTGATGAAGTTCGCCGATATAGCCGACATCTAATAATTCCGGATGTTGCAATGGCGGGGCAGCAAAGATTGATGAACGCAAAAGTTCTCTGCGTCGGAGCTGGGGGTCTAGGTTCACCAGCGCTCATGTACTTAGCGGCGGCAGGAGTAGGAACTCTCGGAATTGTTGAATTCGATACTGTCGATGAATCAAATTTACAACGTCAAATCATTCATGGCCAAAGCGATATCGGAAAGAGCAAAGCGCAATCTGCAAAAGAAAAGATCGCTGAGATAAACCCATACGTGAATGTGATTACGCATGAAGTTCGACTCGATAACTCAAATGTAAAAGAGATTTTCTCGCAATACGACATCATCGTTGATGGAACAGATAATTTTGCAACGCGCTATTTGGTAAATGATGCTTGCGTCTTACTTAAGAAACCTTACGTTTGGGGTTCGATCTATCGCTTCGATGGTCAAGCCAGCGTTTTTTGGGCTGAATACGGTCCTTGTTATCGATGCTTATATCCAGAACCGCCACCACCAGGAATGGTGCCAAGTTGTGCAGAAGGTGGCGTACTTGGAGTGCTGTGCGCAACTATCGGATCTATTCAAACTACAGAAGCGATCAAGGTAATTACTGGAGTAGGTGATCCGCTCATTGGTTCACTAATGATTTATGATGCTCTGGAAATGTCTTTTAAGAAGATGAAGGTTCGCAAGGATCCGAACTGTCCATTATGTGGCGATAATCCCACTCAGAAAGAATTGCTGCCGGATTACGATGCTTTCTGCGGAGTTTTATCTGATGCCGCCGAAATTGCTGTTAAAGATTCAACAATTTCAGTTTCGGAGTTGGAAGCAAAGATCAATGCAAAAGATGACTTTTACCTAGTAGATGTTCGCGAACCAAGTGAATTCGAAATCGTTCGAATTCCTGGTTCCCATCTGATCCCAAAGCAAGGATTCCTAGATGGAACTGTCTTGTCTTCACTTCCACAAGATAAGCCAATAATTTTGCACTGTAAGAGCGGTGTCAGATCTGCGGAATGTCTAGCGATCCTTAAGGGCGCTGGCTTTTCGGGTGCGACTCACGTAGCGGGCGGTGTAATCGCCTGGGCAAAACAAATTGATAAATCGCTGCCGGTTTATTAATGCGTAGTTCGTATAAAGGTTTTCGAGCCCTCTTGGTGCATGCTCATCCAGATGATGAAACGATCAACAATGGTGCAACGATGGCTTTATATGCAGCCCTTGGAGCCGAAGTTACCCTTGTTACCTGCACTCGTGGTGAAGAAGGTGAAATCCTCACGCCAGAACTAAGTCATCTATCTAGTGCGGAAAATGACGGACTTGGTCAACATCGCGAAACTGAACTTGCTAATGCGATGAACGCACTTGGTATTACGGATTACAGATTTCTTGCCGAAGGTGAGAAGACTTATCGCGATAGCGGGATGATGGGAACAGACCCCAATAATCGTCCCGATGTTTTCTGGCAAGCAGATCTAGAGGAAGCTGCAGACTACTTAGTCAAAGTTATTGAAGAGGTTAAGCCTCACATTCTTATTACATATGATGAAATTGGCGGTTACGGCCACCCGGATCATATTCAAGCGCATCGAGTTGCAATGCGAGCCTCAGAAAAAGCTAATTGGAGTATTCAAAAGATTTATTGGAACACCATGCCTAAATCGGTACTTGCCGAAAGTATGGAAAAGATGAAAGAAATCGGATCTGATTTCTTTGGCACCGATAACGTTGATGACATTCCTTTTGCTAAAGATGATCAATTCGTTCACGCCCTTATTGATGGCAATGCATATGTGGAGCAGAAAATGGATGCGATGAAAGCTCATCACACCCAGATTGCCCTAGATGGTCCATTCTTTGCACTCTCTAACAATCTGGGATTACAGGTTTGGGGAAATGAGTTCTACACCCTAGTTAAGGGAGAAAAGACCGAGCCTTTTGATGAAGCCGGACGAGAATCCGATCTATTCGCCGGAGTCATTCTTTAAATGAAGTACCTGTTTTCCCTTCTTGCCGGAGTTGCAAGTGCAGTTGCAGCAACTTTTTTACATAAATTTGCGCCACCATTTGGATTAGTTATTTCAATTATTGGAACCTTTACCGCTGTTTGGACAATTGGCCGAATTTACGCAGGGCGACGATTTAAGGCAGTTGCAGCAATCGGCTGGATCGCTATCTTTTTCCGGGCTGCATCATTTGGAGTTGGAAAAGAATTGTTTGTACAGGGCGATAATTTAGGAAATGCCTTTTTCTTTATCTCATTTGCAGCGCTTGCAATTGCTATCGCATTGCCTGCAAATTAGTTCCAAGTCCAACTCTGGCCATCAGGGCCGTCATTAATTGAAATTCCCTGTGCCAATAATTTATCCCGCAGCAGATCGCTTAACTTCCAGTCTTTTGACTTACGCGCTTCGGCTCTCTCGTTAAGCAAATTCTGCTGATCTTCTGAAAGCGGTTTGGCCACATTTGTGCGCATTAGATCTAAGCCGAGCACTTGATCTGCATAGATAAAGAAAGCTCGTTTTTCTTGAGAAGATAGCAGTGTGTCTTTTTCTATTGTGCGAAGTCGCAAGATTGCTCGGGGAGTATCTAAATCTTTGGCAATCGCACTTGCGATTTCTGCATCTTCTTTGGCTTCCACGCTATCGCCCCAAGCGGACATTGCAGTGCGCCATCTACGTAAGGTCGCATTAGCCGCATCTAGAGCAGCCCAAGTTAAATCCATTTGTGCCCGATAACGATTTTCTAAAAGAGAAAGTCGCAGCGCCAGGGGATCAAGTTCTCGATCAATTAGATCTTGAATCAGAACAACGTTATTCGCGCTCTTAGACATTTTGCGTCCTTCAAAGAGTAAATGTTCGCCATGTACCCAAAGATCAACGGCTTCGGAACGAATAATCGAATTGGATTGTGCTCGCTCATTCTCATGATGCGGAAATCTCAAATCAATTCCACCAACGTGAACATCTACATGTCCTTCAAGTAGCGATAAAGACATCGCAGTACATTCGATGTGCCAACCTGGAAATCCAAATCCCCAGGGAGAATCCCAGATCATTTCAGTTCGCGATCCAGCTGCTTTCCAGAGCGCCCAATCGGCATGAAATTTTTTATCACCCTCATCGCTAAATTCATACCGGTGTCCTGGTTTTAACGAATCGAGTCGGTTGCCACTTATTGCACCGTACGAGTCATAAGACCTGGAATCGAAATAAACCGAACCTATTTCGGTGGCGTAGGCGAATCCACCCTCAATTAACTTTGAAATGAACTGCTGCATTAAATCTATAGTTTCACTCGCCCGTGGATAGGCACTGGCAGGCAAAATATTCAATCTTTGCAAATCTTTATGGAATAACTCCTCGTAACCTCGGGCAATTTCAAAAGGATCGCGAGCTTCTAAACGAGCCTGCTGCAACATTTTGTCTTCAGTAACAATATCTTCTGACATATGGCCAACGTCGGTGATGTTCTGAATGAATTTAACTTTAAAACCTTGCTGAACTAGCGCCCGATGAATCAAATCAGCAAGCAGAAAAGTTCGTAAATTACCAACATGGGCATCGCGATAAACAGTTGGTCCGCAGCAGTACATAGTTAAAACGGAACCTGATTGTTTAATCTCTTTGACTTCCCGAGTTAAGGTGTCATAAATCGATAGCTTCATTTAACTTCCAATAGCGGTAAGACGCGATAAAGGTAGGAATGATGAGCGCGAAATCCCATCGATCTATATAGAGCAAGCGCTGCTGTGTTTTGCGTATCCACTTGTAGCGCCACTTTGGTTGCACCATCAGTTTTGGCAGCAGCCATTAACTTATTCATCAACTGCTTAGCTACGCCTTTACTTCGATGTGATGGATCTACAAATAGGCGGGTTGCAATGGACCAGGTACCTAACGTTGCAATACGACCAACCGCAATTACCTGAGAGCCAGATCTTAGTACGCCATATCTCGCTGGATATCTTTTCATTAACTCTTCCAGGTGATGATCAGATTGCAAGTTCAGCCAATCTTGTGAAGGAAAATCTGTTATCTCACAAATAAATTCTGATTGCAGATCACTTGCTTCTAAAGAAATATCTTTAATTAAGAATTGTGCGCCAACTTTGATTTGCCAACCTTGACTCTCCAGATATTGATCTAGTTCTTGGTACATGGGAAGCGGGATTGTGAAAGTGGGAGTCAATTTCTTATCGGCGTATGTTTTGATTACGTGATCGACTGCTTGGGCTAATGCTGATGCTGGCTCACCAATCGGTGGTGCACCCGTAGGCAATACTGAATTTGCACGCATCGTAAATCCGTCTGAAATTCGCAAGCGCCACTTCCCATATTCAATTGTTTCGGCGGCAGGCCAAGTTGTGTCCGAGAGATTTTCCAGTTCATTAATTCGCAGCGATAGCGGAGAACCCGTGCCAGCTCGATCGGGTAGTGGTTTAACTTCTCGCCACACTGCAATCTCATCCTGTGAAAATTTAATGACTTGAGATTTAGCGTTAATTACTTCGTGATCGTTCTGCAGAACTCCAACGATGTCTCGAAACCCACCATCGGCCTCCCGAAGTCTTATTGTGACCCTTTTGCCAACTGCCCCGCTCAACGGCGAGAGAGATCCCCGGGTGGCTTCAGTCATGTCGATACTTTAATCGGGCAACAGCGCCAGCGCATGGTTAGAATAAGCGCGATCGAACAGCAGGCTAACTAATTTGGAGGTTAGATCGTGACCTATGTAATTGCCCAACCGTGCGTTGATGTTAAGGATAAATCTTGCATCGAAGAATGCCCAGTTGACTGTATTTACGAGGGCAATCGCATGCTCTATATCCAACCCGATGAGTGCGTAGATTGTGGCGCTTGCGAGCCGGTCTGCCCAGTCGAAGCCATTTATTACGAAGATGACATCCCATCACAATGGAAAGATTCATCCAAGATCAATACTGAATTTTTCGTTGAACTCGGATCGCCTGGAGGCGCAGCTAAAGTTGGCTTAACAAATAGCGATCATCCAGATGTCGTATCGCTTCCACCAAAAGAATAATTACAACAAAGCCGCTTAGCTAGCGCCAAACAAAGATGCGCCAACCTTTGCCAGATTTTCCTTGGGATGCATTGGCGCCTTATGCCAACAAGGCGCGCGAATTTGCAGATGGAATAATTGATTTATCTCAAGGCACTCCTGTGGATCCAACCCCAGAAATAATTCAAAGTGCACTGCGCGCCAGTTCTGATTCACCAAGATATCCAGTTACTGCGGGCACTAAAGAATTACAAGATGCAATACGTAAATGGGCGATAGACCATCTCGGGGCCAGCGGTGAATTTGATGTGCTCCCAGTGATTGGGTCTAAAGAATTAGTTGCATGGTTGCCGACACTTCTTCAAAGCAAGAGCGTTATCTATCCAGAAGTGGCGTATCCGACTTATTTGGTCGGCGCACTACTGGCGCAAGCGAATCCAATTGCTGTCAGCGTGGATGCTGCAACATGGCCTAAATCTGATTTTGCTTGGATTAACTCACCAGCTAACCCAACTGGCCGAGTGCATTCCGAAAAAGAACTTCGATCTTCTCTGAAATGGTCACGCGAAAATTTAGCCACTCTTATTTGCGACGAGTGTTACATTGATTTCGGAGATTCTGCGACGCCAAATTCTCTTCTTAAATACACTGACGGCGACAATTCAAATGTATTAGTGGTTCATTCGCTCTCTAAAAGATCATCAATGGCGGGCTACCGCGGCGCATTTCTAATTGGTGATAGCAAATTAATTGCGCAGATACGTGAAGTTCGCAAACATGCGGGAATGATGGTTCCACTTCCAATTCAAAATGCCATGGTGGCAGCGTTAAGTGATGAGACGCATGTGCAAGAACAGCGCGCCAGATATAACTCACGTAGAGCAATTTTGGCACCAGCTTTGCAGGCAGCCGGTTTTAGAATCGATGACTCAGCGGCCGGTCTCTATATTTGGTGCACCAGATCAGAAGATGCCTGGCTCTCGGTTGATTGGCTAGCAAAGATAGGAATATTGGCTACCCCCGGTAATTTCTACGGCCCACTTGGCGCATCACATATTCGGGTTGCCATGACGGCATCAGATTTGCAAATAAATGAAGCGGCAGATCGAATTATGAAAGCCATTGCATAGTGGCAATCGGAATTCTGTTAGTCGGAGGATTTGGAACACGCCTTAAACCACTTACTAATCAAACCCCGAAACCTATGTTGCCAATTGGTGGCTTGCCAGTTACCGAACATCAATTACTTGCCGCAAAGAAAGCTGGGATCAATACGGTCATATTGGCCACTTCTTATCTTTCAGAAGTGTTTATCCCCTACTTTGGTGATGGCTCTAAATGGGGAATGAAATTGCTTTATGCCGTAGAGAAAGAACCGTTAGGCACCGGTGGGGCTATCCGTAATGCCGCTGCAATGGTTGGTTTTTCGCAATCATCCGAAGATTTCGTAATATTCAATGGCGACGTTTTAAGCAAACACGATATCGCAGCTCAACTTGATTTCCATAAAGCCAATAGCGCCGATGCCACACTGCATTTAATTGAAGTTGCAGATGCCCGTGCATTCGGATGCGTTCCCACGGATTCAGTGGGACGTGTTACCGACTTCTTAGAAAAAATGGATAATCCAATTACGAATGACATCAATGCGGGATGCTATGTATTTAGCCCATCCGTTATCTCTGAAATTCCTGAAGGCAAAGTCATCAGCATCGAGCGCGAAACTTTTCCGCAGCTAGTTAAATCTGGCCGACCGGTCTATGGATATCGAGAGCAGTCCTATTGGTTAGATATAGGAACGCCGGCGGCCCTTTTTAGAGGCTCAAGAGATTTTGTTGCTGGCGATTTCATGGCTGGTGTCGGTACAAAAATTGCCTCAGATTGCATAATCACTGGCGGTTCTTCAATCGGGGCCGGTTCTTCAATCGGGACTGGAAGCGTCATCACCAATTCAATCGTCGGTGATGGGGTATTTATAGGCGATAACTGCACGATTACGGATTCATTTATTCTTCACAATTGCCAAATCGCGAGCGGCACAGAAATTATTGGAAAATACATTTCTCCAACGGAAAATTTGCCAATTTCTACCCAATAAGTCGATAAATCATCCCCTTTTTTGGATTTACGGGCGTAATTTCACCCATTTGACCAATCCTGGGCTTGACTAAAAGGGATTACAAGCGTGTAATTCGTTCTAGAGAAGCGCTGCCCATAATGAGTAGCGCCACCAAAGGTCTTGAGGAGATTAGTCGATGCCGATTCGTCCAGAAGCTACACCTACTGGCAATCCAACAGCCCCTACTGCTGGACCATCAATCAAATTAGCAAACGGAGAGAACGTTGAACTCTCCTGGCAAGAACGCGCACTTTGTGCGCAGACAGATCCAGAAGCATTCTTTCCTGAAAAGGGTGGATCAACTCGTGAAGCAAAGCGCGTCTGCCTTTCTTGCGATGTTCGCCAAGAATGTTTGGAATACGCGCTCGCACATGACGAGCGTTTTGGAATCTGGGGTGGACTCTCCGAACGTGAGCGTCGCCGTTTGAAGCGCCGCCCAGCGTAACTCTTATGAGTTCACATCGCGTCACTGCGATTCTTGTACTTCACGATGGTGCAA
>CANGVO010000040.1 GCA_947457445.1 Actinomycetota bacterium
GTTACTTCATATTCCTTAGAAGATTGGCAACATCCTCCTGGCAAGTACATTGACAAAGTTCCGTCTGAGTCGATGCGTTGTCCCCATGACCATTCGCCGTTTGTAACGTTATAAACATTGGCATAGCCCCAAGATACGGATCCATATTGTCCGAAACTCCATGATGCAATATTTCCAGGAGTCGCTCCATTTGCTGGTTCACGCACAAGTGCCTTGAAGTTAGGCTCCTGCAAGGTCATGCTATAGAAGTTCGAATTGGATATTGATTCTGTTGCAACTAGCGCGTTGCTTCGCTTTTCATACAGAGTTACAACATCTGCACTATTGACAAGAGCCTTGTATTGCTTGCGTACGCTCTTACTTGTCCCATCCCAAGGTTCATTAACCGTAATTGTGTATTCCTTGTTTGTGGCTCCGCAGCAACTTCCCTTTAGATAAATACCGAAAGTGCCGCTGGACGTTAGTGAAGCCCCAGGTATCCACTCGTTATCAGTCTCATTTCTTATTTCAATCCAGGTATTTGCGATAGAGGCTTTAGTTACGGGATCTCTGACAATTCCTTTGAAGTTTGGTTGCTTTAAAGCAACTGTTGTCCGGAAAATGCCAGCAGTTGTTTGATTTGCAACCTGAGCAGCGTCGAGTGAACTTGTTGTGGAAACATAAGGTTGAATTGCGTCGTACTCTTGTGGGACGTGCACCTGAATATTCATAGGACCTGACAATTGATCGCTATACATCGAAGCAACACCATTAGAATTCGTTGCACCATAAAAATACCGTTGTCCATTGGATTGATTTACGTTTACCCACGAACCAATTGATGGATTGGTACCGGCCGTTACAGTCACTTCAATATTTGGCACCGGAAAGTTGATTACCTTATTAGTACCACTTGTGCCCAATAGGGCTTCGATAGCAGTCTTTCCTCTAACCATGAGCTCTGGATAAAGTCTTTGGTTCCAGTCGTTAGCCCACAATTGTGAATCAGCGTTAAGAGTTACTGTCGATGGCAACTTAAGCGCCCATTGACCCTGTTCGTTTGAGTTGGTGCACCAGCCGTAGCCACCTTTATAAACGGTGCTATATCCGGATAAGCAAATACTGGCGTAAGGGACCACTGTGCTTGAATCTGGGCTCTTTATTACGCCTGACCAAGTTGGAGTCGTCAGCTGTACAACTAAATTATTTGCTGTTGACCCTGCAGGCGTAGATGTAACGGTGCCGGATTCATTTACAACAACATCACCAATGTATTCGCTATTTGAGTAAGCAATTGAACCCCAAGGAGCTCGTGCAAATATCTTGTAGCTACCCTTTTCCAGATTGAACGACCACTTACCGTCTAGATTTGTATTGGTTGAGTATTCGCCCTTTTCTTGAAGGGTTACAGCATCAACGGCCACTACATTGACATCCGAAATAGCAGTTGAACTATCAGGTGAGCGAACCTGACCACTCAAATTTGGTGATCCGAATTCAAGGACCGTGAAACCTCCAGAAACACTCGATCCGAATCCGGTCACAGTATTGGTTGCCACCCCAGCAGTGGATTCAACAACTAGTTTGTATTTTTTCGCAGAAACGGTGGTGGAGGAATTCTCGCGAGAAGGATGCAATATAAGGTCATAAGTACCCGGGTCAATTATGTTCAAAGCCGCTACGCCCGAGGAGTTAACATATGGATTTTCAATCCACATTCCGTTTTGCTGAACGGACAAATGATAAAACGATGTGAAATCCGCACTTCCGGCAACTTTAGCTTTGAGCTTTATTGCGGGCGTGGCAAGTCTTATCTTTCCAAAATCTTTCGTAAATGCAGTAAGAGATTCGGGTGCAACCACGAATGAAGATGTGTAACCAGTTGCAACGTCAGAATTTCCATATGGTCTTGCAGTGATGCGGTAAGTTCCTGCTTCTTTTATCGACAATCCAAAATTTCCATCTTGATCAGAGCTGGCGCCAGCGTAGTTATACCAACGATCAGTCGAACTAGAAGTCTTATCAAAGTATTTTTCAGACTTTTGGAGCATAATCTCAAGCCAATCGATTCTAGAGATATTGCTGCCATCTGGTGCGACTATCTGTCCAGAAAGGTTCGCCTTTCCAGCTGAAAGCACATATCGAGCGCCGGTCAGTGGAATAACAGTTGTCCCATCACGGATAGTCGGAACGCCACCCGCATCCACGGTAACGATGTATTCCTTGCGTACCAATGCTGGATTATCCCATGCTTCAACAACTATGACCGATTGTGTATTGGGTTCTAGATTTGCATTCACTTTTCCATCGGCTGATGACCGTAAATCAAAATGTTGATAGAAATTATTTTGTTTACTATAGATATAAAGTGCTGCACTTTTTAGCGGAGACCCGTCCACAGGATTGGTAATTGTGAGAGGTAAGTTTCCTTCTTTTAATGAAACTTTGTAATTACTTATTTCGCTGCCATAACCTGAATTCAAAGTATTTGATAACTGGTTATTACTGTTTACATAAATGTAATCACTAAAGGTATTTGCATACTCCGAAATCTGACGTGGTGTTACTGCTACGCGATATTTGCCAGGCTCAAAAAGATTAAACCCAAATTTGGTATTCCATGGATTTAGGTATCTACTTTCAGTTCGGTTGATATTTCCATTTAAATCTGTGTATTCGAGCTCAACTATTGCACTTTGAGTTTCAGAGAAGGTTATTGGAGTTGTGCCGTCGGTGTGATACAGAGATCCCGTCAAATTTGGTTTTGTAGGGTGAAGGATAAATCGGCTCGCGGACACGGTTGCACTTTCCACGGATACAACGTCGGAATTATCGACGCTGACTTTAAAGACTTTTGAGGTGTTGAGCTCGCCACCATCTATGCGTGCTTCATAAGTTCCAGGTGAAAGATATGCGCTGCCAAGTCCATCCTCGTTTACGCCAGATCCAAAGCAAGACTGTTTTCGGTTTTTTGGATTTTCAAAGGCGGTACTGCATACGCTCATCCATGTATTCACCAGAGGTGTTGTCATATCGTATGGATCAACTATTTTGTATTTGAAATTTGCCAGGTTAAGTGGCAATTTGAAAGTGGAATCAGCCAATGTTGGACCAGCGCTATTTATCGTAATGCCGGAACTGGTTCTTGTTAGTTCAAAATATTTCTTACCGTAAGTGTCGTTATTATTTGCACTGAGGCCTAGTCTGAATGTTCCAATGGGAACGGACATTCCAATTGTTACAGAATCTATTTTGACCCACCCAGAATCCACCCAGTCCCAATATGTTCCACTTCCGTCGCTGTATTGTTTTTGTAGTTCGATATTTGGAGAGATGCGAAGCGGGAGAGCGGTGTTTGGATCTGAGATTTGAAAACGCAGATTCAGCGGTTTAAGAACCAGGTCAAAGACTCGAGATGTCGACGGCGCGGAATTACCCAGTTCGTCTGTAATTGTCACGGAGCCATTTCTAATTAGAATTGTATAGTTAGTTGAAATTTGTTTAGTACCTGATGCAGGGAAGACTGAAAGTCCATATTTTCCATCAGGTAGCGTTAAATTGCCTTTTGATGATGGAACAAAAGAATATAAATTAGATTCAAGGGCTGGAACATAGAGGTTGTAATTGGCGTTTACTAGATTGCCCGCTAAATCCTTGACGACAAAGCCGAATGTCGGGGTGCCTGGATTCACCTTTAAGGAAACATTTAAAGTTGAGGTGTAGGTACCGGTTTCTGTAGCACTTAACTTGCCAGTGCGATCCACCCATATGTTTCCGGCGGTGACTGAGCCCAGCGTAAGTGAATTTTCAAATTGCACTGTAATTTCATATTTTTTAACAGTTAAATCATCATCGTTCCATAGTTGCGTAGCCCAAGAATCTTCCCCGGCTCTCATGGCGGTACTTCCAACTTGGTACCACTTCGCTCCGCTGCTGGTTAGTCGCCAGAAATGTAAAGAAGCAGTGACCCCCTCTGGAAGTACAAATGGTGTCCCATCAGTATTAATCAAATTGCCAGAAATGTTTCCTTGCTTTAATTTAACTGGAAATACATTAGAACTATCTGCCGTTATAGGAGTTCCATCGTAGTTAAATAGCTTGTAGGAAGAACTTCCACCAGTGGTTACGTTTCTTACCTGATAATCCGCACACATTTGGCTGGTAATTTCATCTCCGGCTGGGCATACACCGAAATAACCTCCCCAATTCAAATCTTGCGAGGTTAAATGGATTCCAAAGGCGCCAGTTCTGATTGTTTCAAACGAAATCGTATTGGTGTAAATCAAGGATCTTGGTTTCGCTTCAGTTCCGTCTGCTTTTAAGATATTTACCCGTAAATTTGAAGCCTTTAAAGTTACGTTAATGGTTTCGTCATCGAGATTTAGATTCTTGTTGTAAATCGCTTGCGTGAGATCTGATGCCGGAGGCTGGACGGCCAGATTGAGCCAGCTGACAGTGTCTGGAGCGATTACATCTGCCACTCCATTGGAATCGGTGACCACGATGGGTGAAAAGCCTGCACTCTTAAAATTAGTACCTGTTTGATCGTCATATGACAATTGGACCTGAGCCCCGGCATATAGGTTTCCTGAGGAATCCCGAACAATAATCTTTTTACTAATGACTGCCGGTGCGCTGCCCGCTGGCGTAGAAGTTGCAACCTGAAAGAGTGAAAGCGCAAGAATTGCCGCAAGCGATGACGCAATTTTCCGGCGGATTATCAGCTTCTTCATTTCGAAACCTTCAGTCTAATTAGTTGCGACGATTTGCCTGCGGTTAGCTGAATTGAATAGATGCCTGGCTTCGTAAATTTCAAAACAGGTAACTTAATCCCCGAAGATTTTGTGAGAGTTCTTTTGAACAATGAAATGTTTGATCCATTTGGAAGTATTGCCTTAGCAAAGATCGGAGTTTTTGCAGGCATATTTTTCGCGGTTGCCATAAAACTCGCTCCAATCTTGAGCGTTACTAGCTGGGTCTTATTGGAAAATACTACTGTTCTACTTGGCTTGCTCGTCGAAATCATCGTAAAAAACGGGTTTTTGGACGGTCCTGCAGGCTTAGCAGTGATGCTGGCAAGTGGTGAAGCACTTGGAGAGGGAAATGGAGAGGCTGGGGCAATTGACTTGGTTGGCGTTGGGCTTGGAGTAATTTTTGGAATTGGAGGTGCGGCCTTTAATTTAATTTCAAATCGATTTGAACCTGAAATTGTGGAAACGCCTTCGATTGCAAATTTACCTTTTACTGCTTCACCGGTGTATTCAAGACTTGAATCAGTTATGCCAACAACGAAAACGAGAATTCGATATTTGCCTTCTGCAACCTTAAGATCAATAACTCCATCCGTTTTCGAACATTGGCCAGCTGCCAATGTAGAAACTTTTTTAGTTAAATCATAAAGTTCAATACAAACTTCGCCAGGAAGTGCTTTGGTTGGATTTTCTCTATCCACCACTTTGAAGAGTGCTGGCGTATCTGCCTTAGCCTCTTCTGATGTTGCTGGCGCACCACCACCTCCACCGAAGAACCCGCCGGAAGAAGAATCAGTAACAGAGAACGAGCGCACCACATTTACTGCTGCTGCGTATTTGTTGTTGCCTGCCTGAGACGCGGTTATCGTGCAAGGTCCAGCCGCAGAAAATGTGACATTTGCACCAGAGATGGTGCAAACCCCCGTGGTTGCAAAACTGATCGTAAGGGAAGCACTAGATGATGCTGTCGCCGTAAAGGCTTCGGTGGTTGTCTTGGAAGCAATTACGGGGAAGTTAATTACCTGGGCAACTTTTTTAATTGTAAAAGTCTTCGTTGCAGATCCCGTTGCATAGGTTGCATCACCTGGGGTTGTCGCTGTAATCGTGCAAGAACCTGACGCAACTGCAGTAATAACACCCGCTGAATAAGTACAAGCACCAGCCGGATTTCCATTCACGCTAAAGGTTGCCGTTCCGAAACTTGAACTGGCACCAACAACTACGGTGTCATCGACAAACACATCATCGCTCTTGGAAAGCGTGATTGTTGGAGTGTTATCAAGCAGGGTTGCACCTGCAATAGTCACCGAAGCAGATGCAGCAGATCTGGCACTTTCTCCAACAGCGTTCTTGGCCGTTACCTTAACTGTGTAGGTTCCGGGGGCAACCGAGGTCATATCGACAGATGTATTTGTGGTTGTTTTTGTCTGTGCGGTGACATCCGCGTTCGCGCTATTTATTAAGTAAACCTTGTATTCGGATATGGCACTGCCATTTGAATTGGTAGGCGCGCTCCAACTATTGCTTATTGTTGTGGCGTTTCCCGTTGAAGTTAACCCCGTCGGTGCATCGGGCACATCCGCAGTTTTTACATCAGAGAAATCACTTGAAGCCGATTCGCCGTTGGAATTTACCGCCACAATTTTGAAGCTATAAGTCGTTCCATCGGTTAATCCCTCGACTGATTTAGTTGTCGCCGTGTCGGAGGCAGTTGTTGATATTCCTGTTGCTGTAATTTTGTAACCAGTCAGCGCCAAACCACCCGTGTTGGTGGGCGCAGTCCAAGTTAAAGTAACTTTCTTTACACCTGCGACCGCACTTACGACCGTCGGCTTATCAGGAATCGACTGTGTAAGAAAAGGTATGGCTGTAGCCGGAGTTTCCAAGGCGTCTTTCTTAGCCGTTACAACGACATCGTATGTAACACCTCCGGCCAGGTTTTCAACTATGGCATCGATTTTTGTATTTGAACAAGGGCTACAAGCAATAGTTGTGCTGCCAGTTACTTTTCCCGTCGCCGTCGCTGAAACAATGTAAGCAATTGGCGCTGGGTGTGATCCGTCCACAACAGATGGAGTGAAAGAAACAGAGATCGCCGCCTTATCCATAGCCGATGAGGCAGTGGATGCATTAGAAATTGAAATATTGGTTGCAGGATTTGGCGCAGCTGCAAACGCGGATTCCACGGAGATGACCTGCAAAGAGGCAAGGGCGATTATGGAAGATGTGCCAAGCGCTATGTATCGCTTCATAACCGTAAAACACCTCTTTGAGTTCCAAGCCCGTCAACAACCCGGCCCTCAGATTCTAATCGTGGCGGAGCCTCTTATCTAGGGGTGACTATTCAGAATTCATGGGTTAAGGACGGCTAGCGAGAAGATTTATGAATATGTATTCTCACCGCATGGGAAAAATTCATTCGACATTTTTCTGTGCGAGAAAGTAAGCCATTAACGCGAAGCGTCTGGGCTTATCTGTGGTTAGGACTTTGAACCTTGAAAGCTAAAGCCAAGAACGGCTTTGCCCCCAAGATCTGCCAACGTTGCAACTTGGCCTTTGAATGGCGCAAGAAATGGGCACGCGATTGGGAGAGCGTTAAATACTGTTCCGAGAAATGCAAATCAAATAAGTAACCTTTTTGCAGTGTTAAAGCAAAAACCCGCAGTTTTATCTGCGGGTTTCCACCTGTAGCTCGCACTTCTATGACGTGGTAAAACAATACCATCACAGTCATCCACAGAACTGAAAAATTATCTAAATAGATTTCCAATCAACTCTAACTTCACGCCATGGCCCTGTAGCTCAATGGATAGAGCACTGCTATGACGTAGAGAGAGGTTGTGGGTTCGAATCCCACCAGGGTCATGCAAGTTGAAAATGGGATCCCGTATACGTCGCGGGATCCCATTTTTAATCACTCTGCGTAACTACCCACAACTAATGTTGTGAATATCGGCAAACATATCCGCATCGATGCCCGGACGCTCCAAAACAAAATCGCCACAAACCTGACAGAAGGCGTCGTAGTAATAAACCCCAAGTTCTTCCATCCATTTGTAGTCATAGATAAA
>CANGVO010000041.1 GCA_947457445.1 Actinomycetota bacterium
CTCAGTTCACATAAGTGGCACTGGGCCTGTTCTTTTCACATCTTTTTCCTTTGATCCAGATGAAGAATCTGTCTTGGTTATTCCAAAAATCGTGGTCGGTATGCGCAACGGCAGCTCCTGGATAACTTGGATTGGCGATCATCCACAGCCTGCGCTCCGAGAAAATAGAGAATTACTAGGCGATGCTGAATTCAACTGGGGCGATGGATCACTTAGCCCGGCCGAATGGCAACTCCGCGTTGCAAAAGCAATTGATGAGATAGAAAAAACAGATCTCGAAAAAGTTGTTCTGGCTCGCGACTTAAAAATTAACTCACATAGGCCAATCGATGCCCGCAAGATTTTGCGCAATTTGGGTGCGGAATATCCATCCACTTGGATCTTTGCTGTCGATGGCCTTGTTGGCGCCACTCCAGAGTTATTACTTCGTCTTTCTCGCGGCATGGTTACCTCACGCGTTCTGGCTGGAACAATTAGCAAAACCGGCGATGATGAGAAAGATTTGGCTCTTGCTGCATCTCTCGCTCGCTCCTCAAAAGATTTAGAAGAACACGAATACGCGGTCCGCTCAGTGGCAGATGCACTGGATCCTTTCTGCACATCAACTAACGTTCCAGAATCACCTTTTGTTCTGCACTTGGCAAATGTCATGCACTTGGCAACAGATGTAACGGGTGCGCTAATTGAAAGTAAGAAAAACGTCGATGCTTTTACAATTCTAGAGAAACTTCATCCTTCAGCGGCGGTCTGTGGGACACCAACTAATATCGCGGCACAATTGATTAAACGAATCGAAGGCATGTCGCGCGGTCGATATGCCGGTCCTGTCGGTTGGCTTGATGCGCGCGGTGATGGCGAACTTGGAATTGCACTTAGATGCGGTCAAATTACAGGAAATGAAATTCAGATTTTTGCTGGTTGTGGGATTGTTGCTGGCTCTAATCCAGAGAAAGAACTCAGCGAAAGCAATGCAAAATTTGCTCCTATGCGCAGTGCGCTAAATTAAAGAGAAGCCATTTTTTCATAAAAGCTTTTAATTAAATCGGCATTTGCTTCACGATCAGGCACTTGGCAGACAACAACGCTTATTCCTGTTACCGGCTTTGCTATCTCTTGGCGCAGTTGATCCACATTAGAAATTGTCTTGGAATCAATCCCCATGGCTGCAGCGATCGCAGCAGGATCTAATCCGTGCGGTGTGCCAAATACTTGTTCAAAGCCAGCAACGCCTCGTTGCGGCAAAGTTGAGAAAATTCCGCCACCGTCGTTGTTAATTACAAAAATTCGCAAGTTAATTTCTTCGCGGTGAATCAAGCCTGTTAGGTCATGTAAAAAGGCCAAGTCTCCGAGCACAGCTGTTGTTGAACTATTTGCTGTAGCAATTCCCATGGCCGTTGAAATATTTCCATCTATTCCAGCCAACCCACGATTCGCAAAAGTTTTTATTCCACTTCTTGCAGCCCCAAATGCTTCGATATCTCGAATAGGTCTTGAAGATGCGATAAAGAGCGTGCTTTCATCTGGCAAATTCTTTGAAATCTCACGAGCAATGAGTGGTTCTGACCAAGTAGAAATATCGTTTACAACCTTGGCAGTGCGCTCGGAATATTTCGCCCATTTCGCCAGCCAATCAGGATCAGCAGGTGCGGTGTAGAGCTCGGGCAATTCAGTAAATTTCTTCTCAGCTAGGCGGTCTGTGTCTACAGTTGCTGTGCGTGGATCAATAACAAATGCGGCACGTGCAGATGTAATAAGTGCATTAACGGAACGAGACAAAGTTGTTCGCCCAATAATTATCACTGTGTCCGGTGCAAGATCTTTGGAGATGACTGTAGATGTCAAAAAGAGACTAGCGTGCGCATTCGCAGTTGGAAAAGTTAAAGGATCTTCACTTAATATTGGCCATCCCAATTGATCTGCAAATTTCTTAACTTCTTCAACCTCTAAACCTCCGCGGTCATGACCAATAATTAAAAGCCCGCGCGTTGATTTGCTTGCAAGCGTTCCATTTTTTTTGCGATCAAATATTCTTGGTGGGCTAATTGATATTCCATCAAGCCAAGCGCTGTCAGTGTCAGCCAAAAGTGGTTCTTCAAATTGCACATTTATATGTACCGGACCAGTTTGGAGTGAATTAAGCGGAAGTTCCAATGGATAAGCAGCGCCAGATACATCAGCGAAATACCTCACCGCTTTTCCGAAAATGCGAGCTTGTTCGGTAGTTTGATTAGCACCAGTACGACGCAACTCGGCAGGACGATCTGCAGTGATAACGAAGAGTGGAATATTTGAATGCGAAGCTTCTAAAACTGCAGGATGATAATTAGCAACGGCAGTTCCGCTAGTGCAAATGATCGGAACTGGACGGTTCGTGGCTTTTGCCAAACCTAAGGCGAAAAAAGCAGCAGTTCTTTCATCAATACGGATGTGCAATTTAATCAGTTTGCGTTCTTGTGCAGCAATCAATGCAAGAGATAACGGCGCATTACGAGATCCCGGAGAAATAACCACATCCGTTATTCCTGCCTCAATTATTTGGCGGACAATAACGCGAGCCAAGCGAGTTGATTGGCTCATGCAATTAACTCCCAAGTCTTCATGAGGCGATCTTGCCACCATTTATATCTTTCTGGCGAAACTTCTAAACCATCAAATTTGGGCTCAATCCGCTTTACTTCAATTTCTCCATTAACGATCGGCAATGAGCCAACATTTGTTGAAAGCAAAGATCCGGTAGCTAAGCCACAATCGAAGTTTATTTCGTGAAAGGATGCAGCAAATGCTAAACCGTGGGAAATTCCCACAGCACTTTCCAGCGCACTGGAAACGACAACTGGCAATTTATGGTGCTGTGCCAATTTATGAGCACGAACAATTCCACCAAGCGGTTGAACTTTAAGCGCCAAGATATCTACAGCTCCGTTTAAATCAACTTTAAATGGATCAGCAGATTTTCGTAATACTTCATCACCGGCGATTGGGATATTTAACTTTAGCTTCTCTTTTAACTCGCGTAGCTCTTCAACACTTTGGCATGGTTGTTCGACATATTCAATCGCGCCCAAATTTTCGTAGATAGAACGCAGGTTAGTTATTGCTGTTGCAACGCTCCAACTTCCGTTTACGTCGATGCGTAACTTAGCTTTGGGGCGAAGTGATCTAACTTTGGCAAGGCGAGCGATATCTTCACTTAAGTTATCGCCCACTTTTACTTTAAATGTATTTACTCCTGGGAAAGTTTCGACAATTCTTTCGATATCACTTGGCACAGTTAGCGCAGGAATAGTTCCATTTATTTTTACTTTGCTGCGTTTGAGTTCTGGCCAAGGCTTAGTGGCCGCTTCAATTGCAGATTGCAGCCAAGGAACACATTCACTTGGCTGGTACTCAACAAATGGTGAAAATTCTCCCCAGCCGGCTTCACCTTGAAAGAGCGCAACTTCGCGGGTGTTTATTCCACGGAAGTTAGTCTTTGTAGGCAGCGCAATTACGCGCATAGTGGAGAAAAGTTCTTGCGACATCAATTACGGACGCTTTGGGAATTTACCGAAATCTGGGGCGCGCTTTTCTTTATAAGCATCGCGACCTTCTTGGCCTTCTTCGCTTAAATAAAAGAGCAGCGTGGCATCGCCTGCAAGTTGTTGGATACCAGCAAGGCCATCATCGGCCGCGTTCATTGAAGATTTGAGTAGGCGAAGTGCAAGTGGAGAATTGCGTAACATCTCGCGGCACCAAGAAACAGTTTCAGCTTCAAGTTCTTTAAGTGGAACAACGGTGTTAACAAGGCCCATGGCGAGCGCTTCTTGCGCATCGTATTGACGAGTCATAAACCAGATCTCACGAGCTTTCTTCTGACCAACACTTGCGGCAAGTAAACCTGAACCGTAACCACCATCAAATGAACCAACCATTGGTCCGGTCTGACCAAATTTTGCGTTATCTGCCGCGATTGTTAAATCACAAACAACGTGCAGAACATGTCCACCGCCAATTGCCCAACCAGCAACCATTGCAACAACTGGCTTTGGGGTGCGACGAATTTGGATTTGTAGATCTAAAACATTTAAGCGGCCAATACCTTTTTGCGCCAATGGATCTTCACCGAGGTAACCATCATCACCACGAACACTTATATCTCCACCAGAACAGAAGGCTTCATCGCCTGTTCCGGTAAAGATAATTACGCCGACTTCTGAGTTATCGCGCGCTAATGAGAAAGCTTCCTGTAATTCAATAATTGTTTGCGGACGAAATGCGTTGCGAACTTCTGGTCGATTGATCGCGATCTTGGCCAGACCTTCGGCTACTTGATAGGTGATATCTGTAAATTTCTCGCCGCCTGCGCCAGTTGCCCATGCGGGGATAGAACGGTTACCAAATTCACGCTTAATCGGCTTGCTCACGATTCCTCCATCTTCGACTTCGAGCGATAGCCTACGCGTGCAATGGAGCAGACGTCACAACGAGAGATTCGTGCGATAGATCCCACGTGGAGCCTCGCCGAGATAATGGCGCGCCTTGCCAAAGCGCTGGCAGGCGATGGACCGGCGATATCCCTTACCTCCATCGCATCCACACATGTCCCATCTCGCATCGCTTTGGTCGTTGCTACTAGCGGATCGACAGCAAGTGCTAAAGAAGTCGGACTTTCGGCAGGTGCAATTCTGACTAGTGCCAAATCTACAAATGCTTACTTGAACGCATCATCCGGGCAAGTTTGGTCTTTGTTGCTTCCTTTAACTCATATTGCGGGCCTAAATGTTTTGGTACGCAGTTTAGAACTTGGAACTACGCCTTTAGATTTACGGGAACATTCTGGAAAATATCCTTACGCCGATTTCACCGCAATAGTTCCCACTCAATTATTCAGAGCGCTAAATGGCGATTCAGATTTACTTGAACATCTTTTGTCAGCAAAAGCAGTTCTTGTGGGCGGGGCCGCACTTGATGCAAAACTTCGTGAACAAGCAAACACTGCTGGCATCAAAGTTATTGAAAGCTATGGGATGACCGAAACTTGCGGTGGCTGCGTTTATGACGGCATGCCGTTGGCTAATACCCAGATCGAAATAAACGAAGCTGGGCTCATTCGAATTTCTACTGGTTCGCTAGCCGCCACTTATGTAAATGATGCTGATGGCTGGAATGATTTGGTAAGAGATGGATTTTTCCAAACTTCCGATATGGGAGAGCTCCGCGATGGGAAATTAATTATCACAGGTCGCAGTGATGATGTGATTATTACAGGTGGAGAAAATATCTCTCTAACGCAAGTTGAAAAAATTATTCACGAAACTTTTACTGGCGTTCAATGCGCTGCCTTTGCAATTGCAGATACCCAATGGGGGCAGGCTCTTCACTTGGCGATTGCTGGACCGGTTCAGCCGGATCAATCTGCAATTAATGAATATCTCTCTTCACATATTTCGATGGCTGCGAAGATAAAGAAATTCATATATGTCGATGAATTACCGCGCACTGCGCTAGATAAAATCGATCGCCCAAAGTTGACTGCGATGGCGCAGGGAGATTCCCGGTGAGTTCGGTAAATAAGTGGATAGTCGGCGCCCGTCCCCGCACGTTACCCGCTGCTATCGCCCCCGTTTTAGTTGCCACTGCTTACGCAGGCGATCAGTGGAACCCATGGCGTGCATTGCATGCGCTGATTGTTAGTTTGGCACTTCAAATTGGCGTCAATTATGCAAATGATTATTCCGATGGAATTAAAGGCACTGATGATTCACGCATCGGACCAACTCGCTTAACCGCGAGCGGTCTGGCAAAACCAAATCAGGTTAAGAACGCTGCGGCAATCTCTTTTCTAGTTGCAGCAATTTTTGGGCTATCGCTGGCGAGTGTTACAACTTGGTGGTTAATTCTTCTTGGTGCAATAGCGATCGCAGCTGCTTGGGGTTACACGGGAGGTAAGAACCCATATGGCTATAAAGGTTTGGGGGAAATTTCCGTATTTTTATTCTTTGGTGTTGTTGCAACCGTTGGTACTTACTTTGTTCAAACAGAAGAATTGAATTTACAAATACTTATCGTTTCGATTCCGATGGGCTCATTAGCGTGTGCCATTTTGGCTATTAATAATCTGCGCGATCGTGCCCAAGACGAGATCGTCGGAAAGAAAACATTGGCAGTTCGATTGGGCGACCAAGGAGCGCGTCGGCTTTACATCTCTTTGCTAGTCTCGGCGCATATTTTTGCACTTTTAACTTTTAAACCAGCGGTGTTGCTAACCCTGTTGACCATACCTTTAACTTGGAGTTTGGCACGTGGCGTCGCTGGTGGCGTCGCTGGCGCGCAATTGATCCCATATTTGGCCAAGACTGGAAAGTTACAACTGGCTTTTGCTGCCCTCTTTGCGCTCGGCTTAACCTTCTAACATTCGCTAGAATAAGAGCATGATCAAGTTGCAAGCCATAATTATAATTTCCTCACTTATTTTAACTTTGTACTCATTTATCGACTGCGCGCGACGAGATGATTCATTGCTAAACAAGTTGCCTAAATGGGGTTGGTTGCTACTAATTCTTTTGCTTTCACCATTTGGAGCTATTGCTTACTTGGCAATCGGTCGTGTTCGCCGTGAAAAAGGACCACGCCCGCCAAAACGGCGCATCTTGCCACCTGATGATGATCCAGATTTCTTACGCAAGCTTTAATACTTATTAAATTACAGTCCGCTGTAAGTGTGCTTTCCGGTTCCCCAGACATTTACATACACATAGTTAAACAAGAACGTTGATCCTGCAAACAAGCAGAGCCAGGCAGCGCGCTTGCCGCGCCAACCAATTGTTACGCGAGCATGAAGGTAAGCAGCGTAAGCAACCCAGGTGATGAAGGCCCAAGTTTCTTTTGGATCCCAACCCCAATATCTGCCCCATGCGCTTTCAGCCCAGATTGCGCCAGCGATTACTGCAAATGTCCAAAGCGGAAAAACAAATGCAACTAAGCGATATGAAAGCTGATCTAACGTATCTAAATCTGGCAAACGTTTCGCCCAAGCTTTTCGCTCACCGCGTGATTCCATGGCTTCCAAATACAAAAACGCTCCGGCAATCACATTTGAAAGCAAGAAAACTCCACCGGAAACAATCGCGGCAATCACATGGATAACCAGCCAAGTCGATTTCAAAGCGGGAACAAGTGGAGCGCTATCGCGATAGAGAAGTGTGATTGCGGTTCCAAGCGTAAGCAAAACAGAAATTGAGATAAAAAGTCCGAGCCAACGAAGATCATATTTACGTAGTGCAGCTAAATATGCGCCCGTGAAAGCTAGCGCCCCCGTGATTGAGAATTCATACATGTTTCCCCAAGGAACATGCTCGGCAGAAATTCCGCGCGCAATAACTCCGCCCAATAGCAATAAGAATCCTAGAATCATCATTGCTGTTGCGATGCGTGCAGCACGTTCAGTGCGGGTGTAATCCAAAGTTTTTGTTTTTAGAGAGCCCTCAGTATTTTCACTTTTATCTGGAGTTCTAACTGCCCAAGCGGTTTCAAAGGCGTGGGCGAAGAATGAGAGAGCAAAAACGCCCATCGCCGAATAAATAAAGTAATTCGAAATATAAGCCCACGTAATCTGCATTTATTTCTCTTCTCTCAAATGGGCGACGAATTTTTCAACTTCGGCTGTTAAGCCTGGTGCACTATTCTTAGCCAGTCCAGCAACTTCTACAACTCCAGTTGGTGTGATCCTGATCCAAATTCGACGACGTCTGCCAAAGAGTGAGGCAAGTAATCCAAGGATTGCCGC
>CANGVO010000042.1 GCA_947457445.1 Actinomycetota bacterium
CTCTGATTTGCTTGGACCAGAAGTGTCTTTAATTTCTGACCCAGATATCACCGCTTCATACTCTCGCGATCAGGCGCCTTTTGCCGTAGCCGCTGCACCCTTTGCGGTTTTGTTGGCCCGAAGCGCTTCTGAAATTTCCATTGCACTCAAATATGCCAACGAGCACTCCATTCCGGTCGTAACTCGTGGCGCTGGTAGCGGGCTCTCTGGTGGCGCAAATTCAACAGCGGATTCACTGGTTATCTCACTTGAAAAGATGGATCAAATTCTCGAGATTGATCCAGCAAACCAAATTGCTCGGGTGCAAGCGGGTGTAATTAATCTTGATCTAGACACTGCGGCAAAGGAATTTGGTTTAGCTTATTTGCCAGATCCAGCGAGCCGCGAATGGTCTTCTCTCGGTGGTAACGCTGCTACAAATGCAGGAGGAATGTGTTGCGTTAAATACGGCGTAACTGGCGCGCATGTTCGTGCGATGCAGGTTGTTCTTGCAAGCGGAGAAATTATTGAATTAGGCAAGGCCACAAAGAAATCGGTTTCAACTTATGATTTATTACATCTTTTTATCGGTTCTGAAGGAACGCTTGGAATAATTACAGAACTAACTCTTAATCTAGAAATTCGCCCGTCTGCGCCAGCAACTTTAATCGCTACTTTTCCCAATATCACCAAAGCTGCTGCGGCTGCGGCCGCGCTTCTGCAATATCGTCCATCGATGTTAGAAATTGTTGATCAAACAACGTTAAGCGCCGTTCAATCTTGGCATCCGCTTGGTTTCGAAGTTGCAGGTTCGGTATTGCTCATGCAGTTAGATGAAAACCATTCACTCTGTGAATCCGCCTTAGAAACATGTAAAGAATTTGATTTAATCGATGGCGTTTACTCAGATGATCCCGCTGATGCTGCCGATCTAATTCGAGTGCGCAAACTTGCTTATCCAGCGCTTGAAAGAATGGGTGCTACCTTGCTTGACGATGTAGCTCTTCCTATAACCAAGATTGCTGATTTTGTAGAACAAGTTGAGAAGCTGAGCAAGGAAGTAAATCTAACTATCGGAATATTCGGCCATGCAGGTGATGGAAATATGCACCCAACAATCGTTCATGATCATGGCGATCTTGCAGCGGCAGAACGCGCGCAAAGTGCATTTGGTCAGATCGTGGAAATAGCCCAATCATTAGGCGGTACAGCTAGCGGAGAACACGGAATCGGTTCAATTAAATCAAAATTTGTCGCCGATGAGATTTCAAATACGGTTATTGAGTTACAGCGCGCAGTTAAGAAGGTATTTGACCCCCGTTCGATCCTCAATCCAGGGAAAAAAATTCCGTAATATAACCCCCAAATTTCATACTAATTTAGGCGGTTTGCAGTCTTAATAATAAAAATCTGATGCAAGATACATACATGGGCATCGAAGATATCGAAATTCCAGAGGTACCGATTCCTGCACGCATCCTTGCTGAAAAGCGCGCTGAAATACGTCGCGCCAAGCGCGCAGCAGAGCGAAAGCAAAACTCTAAGTCGCGACGTGGAATCTCTAGAAGTTCAGTTAAAAAAGCTAGCTAAATTACTTAGTAGCTTCTGCTAAATCTTCTGGTGAATCAGGCAGTGTTGCTTTCGCAGCTCCGGCAAATGTGAACTTCGCTTCCGCTGCTTCACCTTCAACATCAACAACGATAATTTCTCCGGCTTTTAATTCACCGAAGAGAATTCGCTCTGATAGAGAATCTTCGATCTCACGCTGGATAACGCGACGCAATGGACGCGCGCCAAGAAGCGGATCGTAACCGCGAGCAGCAAGAAGGTCCTTGGCTGCTTGGGTTAGTTCGATGCCCATGTCTTTCGCCTTCAAGCGATCATCTAAGTTAGCGATCATTAGATCCACGATCTGAATAATCTGATCCTTAGTTAACTGGTGGAAGACGATTACATCGTCGATACGGTTAAGAAATTCTGGGCGGAAATGGTTCTTAAGTTCGTCTTGAACCTTTCCCTTCATGCGATCGTAATTCGTTAGATCATCATCAATGTTGGCAAAGCCAAGGCCAAGGCTCTTTGAAATATCGCGAGTACCGAGGTTTGTAGTCATGATGATTACAGTGTTCTTGAAATCGACAGTACGGCCTTGTGAATCTGTGAGGCGACCATCTTCGAGAACTTGTAGCAGTGAGTTAAAGATATCTGGGTGTGCCTTTTCGATCTCATCAAAGAGAACGACTGAGAATGGGCGACGGCGAACCTTTTCAGTTAACTGTCCACCTTCGTCATAACCAACATACCCTGGAGGGGCGCCGAAGAGACGTGAGGCTGTGTGGCGTTCTGAATATTCAGACATATCAAGCTGGATAAGGGCGGTCTCATCACCAAATAAGAATGATGCAAGTGTGCGAGAAAGTTCTGTCTTACCAACGCCCGATGGACCTGCGAAGATAAATGAACCGCCGGGACGCTTTGGATCTTTAAGTCCAGCGCGGGTGCGACGGATCGCTTGAGAAAGCGCCTTGATCGCTTGATCTTGACCGATAACACGGCGATGAAGTTCATCTTCCATGCGAAGCAAACGAGCAGTTTCTTCCTCAGTTAACTTAAATACTGGGATTCCTGTTGAAGCTGAAAGAACTTGAGCAATGAGTTCTTCATCAACTTCGGTGACCTTATCTAGATCAGTTGCTTTCCAATTCTTTTCAGCCTCTGCCTTTTCAGCGATGAGAGTCTTTTCCTTATCGCGAAGTGCAGCTGCGCCTTCGAAATCTTGGCCATCGATTGCAGATTCTTTCGCCTTACGCGCTTCGGCAATCTTGTCATCAAATTCGCGAAGTTCGGCAGGTGCTGTCATTCGCTTAATGCGAAGACGTGAACCAGCTTCATCAATTAGATCGATAGCTTTATCTGGCAAGAAGCGATCTGAAATGTAGCGATCTGCCATATTTGCCGCAGCAGCAAGAGCGCCATCGGTAATCGAAACGCGGTGATGTGTTTCGTAGCGATCGCGCAGACCTTTAAGAATTTCGATGGTGTGAGCAACTGACGGCTCTTTTACCTGAATAGGTTGGAAGCGACGTTCCAAAGCAGCATCTTTTTCAACATGCTTGCGATATTCATCAAGAGTTGTTGCACCAATTGTCTGAAGCTCACCGCGCGCAAGCATTGGCTTAAGAATGCTTGCTGCATCGATTGCGCCTTCTGCGGCACCGGCTCCTACAAGTGTATGAATTTCATCAATAAACAAAATGATATCGCCGCGAGTTTTGATCTCTTTCAAGACCTTCTTCAAGCGTTCTTCGAAATCACCACGGTAGCGACTTCCGGCAACGAGTGCGCCGAGGTCCAGCGAATAAAGCTGCTTATCTTTAAGAGTTTCAGGGACATCGTTTTTGTAAATTGCTTGTGCCAAACCTTCAACAACAGCAGTTTTACCAACACCTGGTTCTCCGATTAGCACTGGGTTATTTTTTGTACGACGTGAAAGAACTTGCATAACGCGTTCAATTTCAGTTTCGCGTCCGATTACTGGATCAAGTTTTCCTTCGCGCGCAGCTTGTGTCAGATTGCGACCAAATTGATCTAGAACGAGAGATGTAGATGGGGTGCCTTCTGCTGGACCGCTATTTGTTGCAGCTTCTTTTCCTTGGTATCCGGAGAGAAGTTGAATAACTTGTTGACGAACACGATTTAGATCTGCTCCCAGCTTTACGAGAACTTGTGCAGCAACTCCTTCGCCTTCGCGGATCAATCCGAGCAAAATATGTTCTGTGCCGATGTAATTGTGGCCAAGTTGCAACGCTTCGCGAAGTGAAAGTTCAAGAACTTTCTTGGCGCGTGGAGTAAATGGAATATGACCGCTTGGTGCTTGTTGACCTTGGCCGATGATTTCTTCAACCTGAGCGCGAACACCTTCTAAGGAAATTCCAAGCGCTTCGAGACCTTTGGCGGCAACGCCTTCACCTTCATGGATGAGTCCAAGGAGTATGTGTTCTGTGCCGATGTAATTGTGATTGAGCATGCGTGCTTCTTCTTGAGCCAATACAACTACTCGTCGGGCTCGATCGGTAAAGCGCTCAAACATCGGCTATCTCCTCTTATTCGCATCTCGTGCGGTCTTATCTTCGGTAAGCCTATAACCGAAGGCCGTGAAGGCGCGAGGTGATTGGCTAATGGACTGTAGAACCCCAGATTTAGGGGCAATATTCCCGAGAAAATCTAGCGGTAGGGCTTAAAGGCTCAGCAGCATCCGTGTATTGCCGAGGGTGTTGGGCTTGGCCGCTTCTAGATCCAAGAACTCGGCAACACCGGCATCGTAGGAACGCAGTAGCTCTTGGTAAACATCTGGAGCAACAGGAGTGCCTTCAATTTCGACAAAACCATGACGTCCAAAAAATTCTGTTTGAAATGTTAAACAAAAGATTCGCGCAACGCCAACTTCACGGGCGCGTTCGATAATTCGTTGCAAAATCTGATGACCAATACCTTGCTTGTGAAAACTCTTTTCGACTGCAACGGTACGAACTTCGGCGAGGTCATCCCACAAAACGTGAAGTGCGCCGCAACCAACAACTTTTCCATCAATTTCGGCAACGGTAAATTCTTGAACGCTTTCATACAAAGTTACCGTCTCTTTGGTCAGCATCTTTCCAGGTGCTGCATAAGAATCAACAAGTTTACGGATTGCTTTTACATCACTAGTACGGGCCGGACGAATAACGATCATGTTTATTCGATTTCAGGTTTGACCAGTGGGAACAAAATTGTTTCGCGGATACCTAGACCTGTAAGCGCCATAAGCAAACGATCAACGCCCATTCCCATTCCACCTGTTGGTGGCATCGCAAATTCCATAGCACGCAAGAAATCTTCATCTACTTGCATCGCCTCAAGATCGCCCTTGGATCCAAGAGTGGCTTGTTCGATTAAACGATCACGCTGAACAACCGGATCAATTAATTCGGAGTACCCGGTTGCTAATTCAAAACCATCAACATACAAATCCCATTTTTCGGCTACGCCAGGTAATTCACGGTGTGCACGTACTAGCGGCGATGTATCAACCGGGAAACCCATCACAAAAGTAGGCTCAATTAATTGATCTTTTGCAACATGTTCGAAAATTTCTTCGGCAAGTTTTCCGGTAATCCACTTTGGATCAACCTTCATGCCTAACTTTGTGGCTATTTTCTTGAGGTCATCAATCGGCGTTAGTGCGGTTACGGTCTCTCCCACACCTTGTGAAATGGCTTCATATAACGAAATCTCTTTCCACTTACCGCCCAGATCTGCTTGGCGACCATCGTGATGTGTAACGACATGTGAACCAGCGATCGCCATTGCCGCGTTCTGAACAAGTGAACGAGTTAAATCTGCAATCGAGCGCCAATCACCATATGCCTGATAACTCTCGATCATTGCAAACTCAGGTGAATGTGAAGAATCAGCGCCTTCATTTCGGAAGTTGCGATTAATTTCAAATACACGTTCGATGCCACCGACAACACAACGCTTTAAGAAAAGTTCGGGGGCGATGCGAAGAAATAGATCCATATCGTAGGCATTACTAAATGATTTAAATGGACGAGCCGCAGCGCCACCATGCATAACTTGTAACATCGGTGTTTCAACTTCAATAAAGTTTTCTGCGCTAAATGTCTCGCGCAGTGATTTCATTACGGCAGGGCGTAAGCGCGCATTTGAACGCGCTTCCGGGCGAACGATCAAATCCACATAACGCATGCGAACGCGAGTTTCCTCGGACATTGGCTTGTGATCATTTGGCAGTGGGCGAAGTGATTTAGCAGCCATTGCATAACTATTCGCCAAAATAGATAGCTCTCCTCGTTTGGAGGTAATAATCTCGCCGGTGACACTAACAATGTCGCCTAAATCAATATCACTTTTCCATGAATCAAGGGTTTCTTGCCCAACTTTGTCGAGTGAGAGCATCGCTTGTAATTCCGTGCCATCACCTTCACGCAAAGTTGCAAAACATAACTTTCCTGTATCGCGTTTAAAGATAACCCGGCCTGTGAGACTTTGAATATCACCTGTAGCGGTATCAGTTTCGAGTGAGGCGTATTTTGCGCGAATTTCTGAAAGAGATGCAGTGCGAGCGACAGCAACCGGATAAGGCTCGATTCCGCGCTCAATTAGTCCGGCACGCTTTTCGCGGCGGATACGTAACTGTTCGGGAAGGTCGTCTTCAATGGATGAAGCGGGCGGCTGCTCGTTGCTCATAATGGCATGAGTCTACCTATTAGATATTTCGCTCGTGGATAAGGCGCAGTCCAATCAGCGTGAGATCAGGCTCATGCTCATCAATTGTTTCTGCCACGCCAATAATTAGTGGCGCAAGTCCACCTGTTGCAATAACAGTTGGAGCGCCTTCGTAACTTTGCGCTAATTCAGCCACGATGCGATCTACCAAACCATCGACTTGTCCAGCAAAACCAAAGATTGTTCCCGACTGTAGAGCTTCTACAGTGTTCTTTCCGATCACACTTTTTGGTCGAATTAATTCAACTTTGCGAAGTTGGGCCGCGCGTGCTGCCAGAGCATCAACAGAAATTTCAATTCCCGGCGCAAGTGCTCCACCCAAGAACTCTCCCTTTGGAGAGACCACATCAAGATTTGTGGAAGTTCCAAAATCTACAACAATCGCTGGACCGCCATATAAAGTGTGTGCAGCTAATGTGTTAACAATTCGATCTGCGCCAATTTCCTTTGGATTATCAACTAGAAGAGGAACGCCTGTTTTTATTCCAGGTTCGACAATCGTGGTTGGGATTTTTGAAAAATATGTTGCGATCATAGTTCGTAGTTCGCGCAGCGTTGCTGGGACTGTTGAACATATCGAAAGCCCGGTTACTTCATAACCGGCAACCAACGCGTGATATTGCAACCAAAGCTCATCTGCTGTTGTTCGCGGGTCGGTCTTAACTCGCCAAGAACGTATTAACTCATCACCTTCAAAAATACCTAGAACTGTATTGGTATTACCCACATCGATAGTCAGCAACATAATTACTCCGTTCTCAGATCTAGACCGATATCAAAAACTGGCGCTGAATGAGTCAGCGCTCCAATTGCAATGTAATCAACTCCAGATTGTGCATATGCACGAGCGTTGGAAATGGAAATTCCACCTGAAGCCTCGAGTTTGCAATCACCATTTACTAGTGCGACTGCCTTTGCGCACTCTTCTGGACTCATGTTGTCGAGCAGAATTAAATTTGGGCTTAGAGGCAAAACCTCACTTAGTTGCTCCAAAGTATCTACTTCAATCTCGATCTCTGCATCGGGATAAGTGCTTCTTACCTTTGTAAATGCGGCAACTACTCCACCTGCAGCAGCGATGTGATTATCTTTAATCAGCGCTGCATCGCTCAAACTCATGCGATGGTTAACTCCCCCGCCCATTCGTACGGCATATTTCTCAATAACGCGCATTCCGGGTGTTGTTTTTCGAGTATCTCGGACCTGACATTTGGTTCCTGATACTTCTTTAACCCATTTATTTGTTAGCGTTGCAATTCCGCTGAGATGGCAAAAAAAGTTAAGCGCAGTGCGTTCGGCTAACAATATCGCTCGAGTATTGCCTCGCACGTTAATTAAAACATCTCCCGCTTTTACAGAGTCTCCATCTTTCTTAATCAGTGTCACATCCGTAATTCCAACCTCTGCCAAAACAGCGTGGGCAATATTTGAACCGGCTATCACACC
>CANGVO010000043.1 GCA_947457445.1 Actinomycetota bacterium
GCAACGGGGGATTCAGCAGCTTTTGAAGTACTTGCAAGACGATTCTTGGGACCTGAAGTGGGTTCTGTTCAACACATAGACAACTTCTAGATTGGAAGTAAATGGCACGCATCGACGGAAGAAATGAAAACCAACTTCGCGAAATTAAAGTCACTCGCAAATGGCTTGATCATGCTGAAGGATCTGTCCTAGTTGAATTTGGCAAGACTCGTGTTCTTTGTGTCGCATCATTTACCCCTGGTGTTCCACGTTGGTTAAAAGATTCTGGAAAAGGTTGGGTTACATCTGAGTATGCGATGTTGCCGCGCGCTACACATACTCGCTCTGATCGTGAAAGTGTTAAAGGAAAACTCGGTGGTCGCACACAAGAGATTTCTCGCCTCGTTGGACGTTCTCTCCGTGCGATTGTTGATATGAAAGAACTTGGCGAAAACACAATTGTTATCGACTGTGATGTTTTGCAAGCAGATGGTGGAACACGAACCGCTGCGATTACTGGAGCATATGTTGCACTAGCTGATGCGATTGCCTGGGCAAAATCACAAGGACATATCAAGGAGAGTTCGAAACCACTTAGCGATTCTGTTGCCGCGGTTTCAGTTGGCATCATTGATGGTGTTCCGATGCTGGATCTTTGCTATGAAGAAGACGTTCGTGCAGATACAGATATGAATGTTGTTTGCAGTGGTGATGGCCGTTTCATCGAAGTTCAAGGTACTGCCGAAGGCGTCCCATTTGATCGAAACTTACTTAATTCACTGCTAGACCTTGCAGTAGCGGGTTGTGTAGAACTTGGAGCAATACAGAAGGCCGCACTCGCTAAGTGAGTCCACATCGTTTACTTCTTGCCACTCGCAACAAAGGCAAGATAGAAGAGTTCCGACGCATTCTTGAAGAAATTGCGGCAGGACAAATTGAATTGGTCGGCCTTGATCAATTCCCAAATCTTCATGACGTTGATGAAACGGGATCCAGCTTTGAAGAAAATGCACTATTAAAGGCGCGCGAAATGTGTGCCGCCTCTGGAATCGCAGCAATTGCAGATGACAGTGGCCTTTGTGTTGATTTTCTAAATGGCGACCCAGGAATATATTCGGCTCGTTGGGCGGGAGTTCATGGTGATGATGCCGCTAACACGCAAAAGGTTTTAAATTCTTTAGCCGATGTTCCGGATGAAAAACGCAGCGCGCATTTCACATGTGTTGCTGCGCTGGCCTTGCCAGATGGACGCACCCATACAGAAGAGGCGCACTTCGATGGATGGATTCTCCGTGAACCGGTTGGTGAACACGGGTTTGGCTATGACCCAATATTTTGCCCTGATGGATACGAGATATCTAGCGCACAGATGAGCGCAGAAGCCAAAGATGCGATCAGTCATCGCGGAAAATCACTCCGTGCGATCGCACCTCATGTCATCAGTTTGCTCAACTCTCTAGGCTAAACTTGCACCTATACGTGATCGCTAATTGCTAAAGGGAGTTTCAACGTGGCCGTTAAGAAAAAAGCTTCAGTAAAGAAAGTTGCTAAAAAGGCACCTGCAAAGAAGAAGGCAGCCGTAAAGAAAGTTGCCAAGAAGGCTCCTGCTAAGAAGGCTCCTGCTAAGAAGGCTCCTGCTAAGAAAAAGGCAGCGGCTAAAAAAGTTGTTAAGAAAACTGCAAAGAAAGCAACTTCTGCAAGCAAGTTTGTCGTACCGCCTGTTCCAGTCGGTGGTGTAAAGAGCCCTTCACGCGCAAACATCACAACGATGCCGACTCCAACAAAGAGCGCACCAGCATCCAAGTCAAGTTCGGTGTCAAAGCCAAGCGCTGCGCCTAAGCAAGGAACATCTCCACGAGTTTTGATGGCAGCAATCATCGCTATTGCATTGTTAGCAGTGGTTGTAATTACTCGCCCAGCTTCTGATTCAGATGACATGGATGCACCTGAAATGCCTGTTGCAACTGAATCTGCAGCACCGGCACCAACAGAGGCTGCACCAACTGAATCCGCACCAACTGAAGCAGTTGCCGCAGTTGAAGCACCAACTCGCTTTATCGGAAACTGGAAAGATTCTTCTAAATCAGTAATGGTAATTACTTGGAAAGCACCAACAGCAACGGCTGGATTAACTGGATATAAGTTTGAAGTTCGTTCAGGAATGGGTCCATGGACAGAATCTGGAATCTTGCCTGCTGATCAACTTTCAATTGAATTCACAAAAGCCTCAATGGATGGATCAACTTCCTTCCGAATTTCATCAGTTTATTCTGATGGACAAACTGCATCTGCTAAGGCCTTTGGCTTCAGCGGACAATTCCTATAACAGATTAATAAATAAAGCCCCTGCCAACTTGGCGGGGGCTTTATTTATTTTCAATTAAAAAAGTTTTAAGGCAAGAACTCTTCGATCGCTGCAACATAAGCACGTACGCCTGCTGGAACCAAGTGAATTCCATCTGGTGCGAAATACTCGGGATGGCCCATGGAAATTTGGTCCCAACGAATTACATGAGTATTCTGATAGTTATTTGCGACTTCATTAACTAACTCGTTATTTGACTCTTTCCAGGGTCTTGGTACTGCAGTATTTACAACAATACGCAGGGGCGCAGTTTTAACGGTTTCAAAGATGGCGACCACTTGTTCACGGCTAAGCGCGTTATTATTTCCAAGATTAAAGACGACTGGTGATCCATCAACCGCGACTATGTCGTGCTTCATTACTTCAAGTAATTCGGGAGCCTGTCGGCCCACTCGGGCATTAATTAAAGCGATTGGGTTGCGCAATTCGATTTCATTGCGAATGCCCAAAATCACCGAATCACCGGTTACCCAGATTCCAGTCTTATCAATCGGTGCTACTGGTAATTGTGCTGGGCGGCTCGCTTCTTTGATGGCCGCGTTAACTGCGCGAGTCTTATTTGCGGTATCAACTAGTGCGTAAGTACTTACTAAAGAAGATAGCAAAATCGTGGTTGATATAGATGCAGCAACCAGAATTTGCTGGCGCTTTCTAACTTCGGGTGTTCGGTAGCGCATCCCCTTAAACCAGTACGAAACCGCTCCACTGCGAAATGGCAGTTCAACTAAACGCAGAGAAATATCGGCAAGTGCTAGTACAACAAGAATTCGAAGAGTAAAAAGCGCCCAATCTTCTCCATCCAAATCGACTTGCGGTCTAGAAATTTGAAAAACCACCCAGTGCCAAAGGTAGATTGCATAAGAGCGTTCGCCGATCCAAAGCAGAACTTTGTTTCGCAGCAATGGTGCAAATCGTGAGGCGGGGTGAACAATTGAAATCAAAATCGCCGTGCCGAAGATTCCTGCCAATGGGAAAGCCAATTTGTAGAGAGTCGGTTTTGTTTCGTCAATCAATAAGAAAGTGCCCAAAATTCCAACAAATCCAAATATTCCAATTCCATCTATAAAATCTTGGGCACGACGCGTAACTTGTAAATTAAAGTTTTGCGGAATCCAGCTAACCGCTAGCGCAGCGCCTAGGAAAAGCCCGATGCTATGAGTATCTGTACCAAAGTAAACGTGGCTAACTTTTGATGAATTTGCGGCATCTAATTGGAATGAAACCAACATCAGGGCTATTCCAGAAGTTGCAGCGATGATGAGAGCCGCTGCAGGAATTAACTTCTTCCCTAAATAACGCAGGACCAACAAGAGAATTAGTGGCCAGAGCAGGTAGAACTGCGCTTCCACCGCCAGTGACCAAGTGTGCTGGAGCAATGGCGGCCGACCACTTGCTTCAAAATAATCCTGGTGATTAAAGACGAGCCACCAATTCATTACACCGGTCAGACTAAATGGGGCATCTGTTAAGAATTTTTTAGTCGTATCCGGAGCCCATAAACCAACAAATATTGATGTAGCCACGATCATAAAGACCAATGGTGGAAACAAGCGACGGATTCTGGCTAAGTAGAAATCGCGGAGATCTAGTCCGCCACGTTGTTGAATTGAATCCAAAAGTAGTCGTGTAATTACGTAACCCGAGATAACAAAGAAGAGATCAACCCCGAGAAATCCACCGGGAATCCAGGAAACTCCCAAGTGATAAAGCATTACCGCAATTACTGCGATTGCACGCAGCCCATCTATGGCAGGGATGTATTGGATACCGCGCTTGGTAGCCATATTAATTACCGACGTTTAGCAGGCTTTTTCTTTGCTGCAGATTTTTTAGCAGCAGACTTCTTAGCTGGTGCGGCTAGCGCTGGCTTAGTACGTTGGCTGATTACTTTCTTTGGGCCAGGATCGATTACTGAATTATCTGGATTGAGATTTTCGGTTACGTTCCTGTGTAGTTCTGCCAATCGTGAGTAAGCGCTTTCTAAGCGTGATCGGCTTTGTGCGATTGCGCTCTCGGCAGCATCTAGTGATTGGGTCTGAATCTTGTAAAGGCGTTCTGCTTCAGAGATAACCCCAGTTAACCAATTGCGATATTCGGCAACTTCTCCGGTGGCTTCGGAAATGATTCGTTCGCCTTCGCGTCGTGCAGCCTGTGCCAGCGCTGAAGCTTCGCGACGTTTTTCATCAAATACTGATTGCGCTTCACGTTCTGCCTGGGCAACTCGTTCTGCAGCCTCTGCTTCGGCAACATTTATATATTTGCGTCCGCGAGCTTCGGCTCCAGAGAGAATGGAACGCGCTTTAATCTCAGCACCTTCAACAGCATCCTTAGCCTGACGTGATGCTTCACCAACAAGTCGTTCCGAAGCAGAGACAGCCTTTGCTTCCCGGCTCTGTGCAGATTTGATCATTGTCATGGCGGTTTCAGTTGCCAAGATTTCAAATTCTTCTTTACTTAAGGTCGTGATGTCGCGACGAGAACGTAAATCGTTGAGTTGAGATTCGAGTTCGCGAATTCGATCTACCGAACTAGGGGCAGCGCTTTCGCTCTCTTTAAATCCAACCCAATTAAGGAAACCATTTTTCTCAGCCATGGGCCTAGATTAGGGCAAAGCCTGCGTACTCCAAAAGTGGGGTGATTTACTGGCGGTATATGGCGATCGAGACCGCTAGATATTGCGATACCCACGCGGCGAGCACGAAGATATGGAATAGCTCGTGAAAGCCAAAGTACTTGGCGTTACGGCCAGGTTTTTTCAGCGCATAAAAAATTGCACCGACCGAGTAGAGAAGTCCGCCAATAATGATCGGCAGAAGGACCCAGAGGCCACCTTCATCATAGAGCTGCGGCGTATAGACAATGGCTACCCAGCCAAGAAGTAAATAGTTGGCGACATAAAGCCAGCGGGGTGCACCAACCCAAAACACTCGCATTCCAACACCTAACAGCGCACCAATCCAAACCACAGATAAAAGAATTGTTCGATCATTGCCGTGCAAAAGTGTTACAGCAAATGGAGTGTATGAACCAGCGATCAGCAAATTTATGTTGGCATGATCCCAGCGCCGCCAAATTTTCTTTTTTTCCGGAGACCATGGCACGCGGTGGTAAATGGCTGAAACGCTAAAGAGCATGATTGCTGTAATTGAATACAAAGCAACGGCAAACTTAAGCGAACTTTTACTCAATATGAATAGAACAAGTGATGCAATTACTACTATCGGAGTTGCACCTAAATGAAACCAACCACGCAACTTTGGAGGAATCGCTGCTGCTAACTTATCGCGCTCGCTTGCTTCCTTACCCATGCAGCAACTCTAAGGGCTAACGACGGGTTTTAGATCACGAACAGATTTAACGCAGAGCGAAACTAGCGCTGCGATCAAAGTCATCGCACCAGTGGCGTAAATCATTGTGCTCACACCTAGGGCATGAGCAAGCGGACCTGCAACTGCGATTCCAAGCGGTGCCAATCCATAGGAACCTAGGGCGTCGTAGGCAACCACCCGCGAATAAGACTCTTCAGGAATATGTGATTGAAGTGATGTATTCCAAACCACCATAAATATATCAACCGCAACTCCGGAAAAGAATGCACAGATAAGTGAGATCCAAAGAGGTGATTTGGTGGCGAGTGAGAAGTCCCAAATGGAAGACCCTGCAATCACTAACATGGCAAAGAAAAGTGGGCGAGAAAAGTGGACTTTAAGAGAGATTAGACTGCCGCATAACATTCCCACGGTCAGGGCGGCTAAATTAAATGACCAAAACTTTGGACCTTGTGCGATATCTGCAAAATTTAGTGGTCCAAGGATTTGCAGCATTGATTCAAAAGCTAGATTGATAACGGCAAAAGCGATAACCATGGTTACAACCCAAGAGCGCGAAATAAACTCAAACCAGCCAGACTTTAGATCTTGGAAGACGGTATTTTTGTTCTGACGCACAATTGTTGGAAGGTCTAGATTCCACACGAGAATTCCCGCAATCAAGAAAGTAATTGCGTCTACAAGTAGTGCCCAACCTGATCCAAATGCGGTAACCATCGTGCCTCCAATAAGAGCACCAATTACATAACCGATATTTGTTGTCATACTTATAACTGCGTTGCCGTTTTGCAACTTCTGTTTAGGTAATATCTCAGGAAGCACGCCAGACATGGCCGGCCACCAAAGTGCATTTAGAATTCCGAAGAGCGCGCCCATAAGCGCCAGCAAGAAAACGCTCGAGTGTCCAACAATTAATGAAATTGCGCTGACTGCCGCAAAGCCGCTTCCTAAAATATCGGCGCCACCAACAATTCGATTGCGTTTAAAGCGATCTCCAACAACACCGCCGAACAACATCAGCGCAATCATCGGGAACATGCGGGCGGCCATGACGATACTCAAATCCGTTCCGGTAGCCCCCGGCAGGGCAAGGACTCCAAAGGCCAGAGCCACCGGAGAAATCCCGTTGCCAACATTGGAGATAAAGCGCGAGATGGCGAGTGAGCTAAAGCCGGAATGGCCCCTCAATTCACTTAGTTGTTCACGCATGCAAATAGCCTAGTGGCGACCCGTTTGGGGTTCCCTTGGCGGGTGATACCCCAAGATTGAGCGTGATTTCACCTTAACCCCCCAAAAAAATAGAAAAAATACTGCTCAGTATGAGTGCAAAGCGTTCGCAAAAGAGCCACAATATTTGTTACCAGTTGGAGGTCAATGAGGTTCCTCGAGGATTTCATCGCCCTTAGCTGGCTTTACGGGCCGCCCGGTCCTTAAAGTATTAAGCACCCCACGGAGGCTTATTTACATGATTAATCTAACAAGCAACCAATGGAACCTTGTCTACAACGTATTCTCGTTCGGACTTGTTTCTATGCTTGCATGCACTATCTACACCCTCGTTTCACAAGGTCGTGTACTAGCTAAGTATCGCAACGCTCTCGTTATGTCTTCAATGGTTACATTCATTGCTGGATACCACTACTGGAGAATCTTTAACTCATTCTCAGAATCATCTGAAGGAATGGCAGTTAAGGTTTCTGGAGAACAGGGTGCATTTAACGAGGCATACCGTTATGTTGACTGGCTACTAACTGTTCCTCTACTTCTTGTTGAAGTTATTGCAGTGCTTGCACTTGCAAAGGAAGTTTCAAAGTCACTCATCATGC
>CANGVO010000044.1 GCA_947457445.1 Actinomycetota bacterium
GTTGACTTGATGTTCGAAGGCGGAATTGCAAAGCAGCGCTGGTCAGTATCTGACACTGCCGAATACGGCGATTATGTTTCTGGTCCACGTGTAATCGATCCAAGTGTTAAAGAGAATATGAAGGCAGTTCTTGCTGACATTCAATCTGGTGCATTTGCTAAGCGATTCATTGATGATCAAGAAGCGGGTGCTCCTGAATTCAAGGCACTTCGCGCAAAGGGTGAAGCTCACCCAATTGAAGCAGTAGGCCGCGAACTTCGTAAGATGTTTAGCTGGATCAAGACTTCAAACAAAGATGATTACCGAGAAGGCAGCGCATCACGTGGGTAAACCCGTTGTTTTAATTGCAGAAGAGTTGAGTCCGGCAACCCTAGAAGCTCTAGGCCCGGATTTTGAAGTACGTAATTGTGATGGGGCAAACCGCACTGAACTACTTGCCGAACTTGGCAAAGGTGTCGATGCGGTATTGATTCGCTCTGCAACCAAGATGGATGCAGAAGCAATTGCGGCAGCCAAGGGGTTGAAGGTAATCGCTCGCGCTGGTGTTGGTCTAGATAACGTTGATATTCCTGCGGCGACAACTGCAGGTGTCATGGTCGTTAACGCGCCGACTTCAAATATCGTATCTGCAGCAGAGCTCGCAATTTCTTTATTACTTGCCTCTGCTCGATTTATTTCACCTGCACATGCGGCACTTCGCAATGGCAAGTGGGCGAGATCTAAGTACACAGGCGCCGAACTATTCGAAAAAACTCTTGGCATCGTTGGCTTTGGTCGAATCGGGCAGTTAGTTGCCCACCGTATGCAGGCATTCGGTATGAACGTAGTTGCCTACGATCCTTATCTACAACCTGCGCGAGCTGCTCAACTTGGCGTTGAATTGCTCGATTTAGATGAACTGCTTAAGCGAAGTGATTTCATAACCATTCACTTGCCAAAGACGAAAGAGACTGCGAACTTAATTGGCGTTGAAGCGCTAAAGAAGGTCAAGCCTTCAGTTCGAATAATCAATGCTGCGCGTGGTGGCGTACTTGATGAATCTGCGCTTTATGATGCAATTAAAGAAGGACGTGTTGCTGGTGCCGGCCTAGACGTATACGTAACCGAACCATGTACTGATTCGCCTTTGTTCCAACTTGATGAAGTTGTTGCAACACCTCACTTGGGCGCATCAACTGATGAAGCACAGGAACGAGCAGGAATTGCGGTTGCGGTATCAGTTCGTAAAGCACTAGCTGGCGAACTCGTACCTGACGCAGTCAATGTAAAGGGTGGTGCGATTCATGAAGAGATTCGCCCTTCACTTTCACTTGTTGAAAAGATGGCACAGATTGCCACAGCAATTGCTGGCGAACTTCCTACAAATCTTGATGTGCATGTTCGTGGAGATATTTCCGAGCATGACTCTTCAATATTGGCGATCAGCGCGCTGAAAGGTGCGCTCATGGCAACTGGTGCGGAGGATGTTACTTACGTAAATGCGCCTGGACTAGCAACCGAACGCAATATGACTTCATCTTCAGATACGGATCCAGTTAGCCCAGAATATCGCAGCATGATTTCTCTGCACTGTGCGCTACGTAATGGAAAGTCAATCATCGTTGATGGAACTTTGATGGGCATCCGTAAGGTTGAAAAAATTATCGCAATTGATGGCTTTGATTTAGATCTTCCACCTGCCGAAAACCTGCTCTTTCTGCGTTACTCAGATCGTCCCGGTGTTGTCGGATCAGTTGGTAATGCACTAGGTAAAGCGGGGATCAACATCGCAGGTATGCAAGTTGCTCGCGCTAGCGCTGGAGGAGAAGCTTTGATGGCGATCACCGTAGATTCACCAGTATCGGATGAAATTGTTTCGGCAGTTTCCAAAGAAACCGGAGCTGATTTAGTTCGCTCTGTGACCTTAGTGAACTAGCGAGAAAAGAAATCATGAAGAAGATAAATCTTGCGGTAATTGCCGGCGATGGAATTGGTCCAGAGGTGGTTGCTCAAGGTATTCGGGTTCTAGATAAAGTTGCGGCAAAACATGGCGTAACTTTTGAAAAGACTGAATACGATTTGGGTGCCGGATTCTGGCATCGCACTGGCGAAGTTCTTCCTGATTCTGTCTTAAACGAGATTGCTAAATCTGATGTGATTTTGCTCGGCGCAGTTGGAGATCCAACTGTTCCGAGCGGAGTCCTAGAACGCGGCCTGCTTCTTAAATTGCGTTTTGCATTTGATCATTACATCAACTTACGTCCGGCAATTTTGCGCGCAGGGGTAGTGGGTCCATTGGCAACAAAAGCTCCAATCGATTTCATAGTTGTACGTGAAGGGACTGAAGGTCCATATGTTGGCGCCGGAGGCGTTTTGGCTGAAGGCACAGATGGGGAAATTGCAACTGAGGAATCACTAAACACCCGACGCGGCGCAGAACGAGTTATACGTGATGCATTTGCACGCGCCGCCAAGCGCGATCGTAAAAAGCTAACTTTGGTTCACAAGAACAATGTTTTAACGCGTGCTGGCAGCCTTTGGACGCGCACATTTAATGAAGTAGCTAAAGAGTTTCCAGGTGTATCGACTGACTATCTTCACGTAGATGCCGCTTCTATGTTCTTTGTTACAAACCCAGAACGCTTTGATGTTGTTGTAACTGATAATCTCTTTGGAGATATCTTGACCGATATTGCCGCGGCAATCTGCGGTGGAATCGGACTTGCTGCATCTGGAAATATCAATCCAACAGGCGCCTATCCATCAATGTTTGAACCTGTACATGGTTCAGCGCCAGATATTGCTGGAAAAAACTTAGCCGATCCAACTGCGACAGTCATGTCGGTTGCAATGATGATGGATCATTTGGGATACGCCGATGCTGCTCGTGAAATCGAAGCTGCGGTTAATGCAGATTTACTTGTGCGGGGAGATAAGAAACGTAGTACGACAGAAATCGGAGATGCGCTACTAGCGCAACTTTAAAATGAAAATCACTCTAAATCCAAACGCGAAAGATGCGGCAACGCGCGATGCTTTAGTGGCTGAAGGCGGCTTCGGTAAGTACTACACCGATCACATGGTTATTTGCCAATGGAGTGAACAAGATGGATGGGCAGAGCCTGAATTAGTTCCTTACGGTCCTCTCTCCTTAGATCCAGCAACAGCAGTGTTTCATTATGGACAAGAGATATTTGAAGGCATGAAGGCATATCGCCAACCCGACGGCGGGATAGCGCTATTTCGTCCTGAAGCAAATGCACGACGCTTTGCAAAATCTGCGGCGAGATTAGCGCTTCCAGAAATGCCTGAAGATTTATTTTTAGAAACCGTAAACACTTTAGTAAAGCAAGACGCAGGCTGGGTTCCAAATAAAGTTGGTGAATCTCTTTATATCCGTCCATTTATGATTGCAACTGAAGTTGGCTTGGGCGTACGTCCTTCTAATAAAGCAACTTACATTCTTATTGCAACACCTGCCGGTGCTTACTTTGATCCATCAAAGGCAGTATCGGTTTGGATCTCGACTGAATATGTTCGCGCAGCTCAAGGCGGAACAGGTGAAGCTAAGTGCGGTGGAAACTACGCAGCATCACTCGTTGCCCAAAAAGCAGCGGCAAAAGAAGGTTGCGATCAAGTTGTTTGGATTGATGCCAAGGAACGTAAATGGATCGAAGAGATGGGTGGAATGAACCTTTACTTCGTAAAAGGTAAAGGTGCTGACGCATCTGTAGTCACTCCGAAGTTAACCGGAACGCTCCTTCCTGGCATCACACGTGATTCGATACTTTCTGCTGCAAAAGATTTGGGATACAAGACGGAAGAAGTTATGTTGTCGATTGATGATTGGCGCGATGGCATAGCAACCGGTGAGATCACAGAAATTTTTGCATGTGGCACAGCCGCCGTTGTCTCTCCAGTTGGTCAAGCAAAGAGCGCCATGGGCACTTGGATAACAGGTGATGGACAACCAGGAAAAATCACCATGGAAATTAGAAATCATTTACTTGCAATTCAGCACGGTACAACTGCTGATAAGCACGACTGGATGAAGAAAGTAATTTGATGCCAGTCTCTGATGCGTTTCATATATATGACACGACTTTGCGCGATGGCGCACAGCAAGAAGGGTTAAATCTCTCTGTCCACGACAAGTTAACAATTGCCCGCCACTTAGATGACCTTGGCGTTGGATTTATCGAAGGTGGTTGGCCGGGAGCGAATCCGAAAGATACTGAATTCTTCGCTCTTGCTAAGAAAGAGTTAAAACTTAAGAACGCAACCTTCGTCGCCTTCGGTGCAACTCGACGTCCAAATGTGAAAGCAGCAGATGATGTTCTCCTTGCCGCACTTCGCGATAGCGGAGCGCCAGCAGTTACTTTGGTAGCGAAAGCATTTGATCGCCATGTTGATCTCGCGCTTAAAACAACTCTGGAAGAAAACTTGGCGATGGTCCGTGATTCAGTCGCACATCTTCGCCAAGAAGGACAGCGCGTATTTCTCGATGCTGAACATTTCTTTGATGGTTACCGCGCTAATCGCGATTACGCGCTGGAAGTCATCCGTGTTGCAATGGAAGCAGGTGCCGATGTTGCAGCGCTCTGCGATACCAATGGCGGAATGTTGCCGGATGAAATCGCAGATGTTGTACATGATGTTTTGACTTCGACATCAGCACGTCTTGGAATTCATTGCCACAATGACACTGGTTGCGCTGTTGCCAACTCAATGGCTGCGGTAGCAGCTGGGGCAACTCATGTTCAAGGAACGCTAAATGGTTACGGTGAACGAACTGGAAATGCTGATCTCGTAACAATCATCGCCAACCTCGAACTTAAGAAGAAGCAATTGGTGCTGCCACCAAAAGCACTACGTGAGTCTTTCCGAATTTCGCATGCCGTTGCCGAAGTAACAAATATTTCTCCGTCAGGCCGCCAGCCATATGTTGGCGTCTCCGCTTTCGCACACAAGGCCGGCCTGCACGCCTCTGCAATCAAAGTAGATCCAGCTCTTTATCAGCACGAAGATCCTTCATCTGTCGGAAACGATATGCGAATGCTGGTCTCTGACATGGCAGGTCGCGCATCGATCGAACTTAAGTCTCAAGAACTTGGCGTAGATCTGGGTGGTGACCGCGAACTTGTTGGTCGCATTGTTGATCGCGTTAAAGAGATGGAGTCCCGCGGATTCACATTTGAAGCGGCTGACGCTTCATTTGAACTTTTATTATTAGAAGAAGCGCAAGGTAAGCGCCCATCGTTTTTTACAATTGATCATTGGCTAACAACAGTAGAACGTGCCCAGGATCAAACAATTATTACCAAAGCTGAAGTTGCTGTAACGGCGCAGGGAAAGCAAATTTCTTGCTCAGGTTCCGGAAATGGTCCCGTTAACGCATTTGATAACGCTTTGCGTTCTGGACTACAACAGCTTTATCCAGAACTTTCAGTTCTTGAGTTAACTGATTACAAGGTTCGCATTCTTGAAGGTCGCCTTGGAACAGGTGCGATCACTCGCGTATTAGTTGAGACTTCAGATGGCAAAGGTGAATGGAACACCGTTGGTGTTCACGAAAACGTAATTGCCGCCTCTGCGATGGCGCTAGAAGATGCAGTTACCTTCGGCTTACTGCGCCAAGGTCGCAAACCCGAGTAATCTTTACCGTATGACCAGCGTTGCGTTAAGTGATATTCGCCGCGCATTCGAACGCTACCTGGAAGCGGAACGAAATCTCTCAGTGCACACAGTGCGCGCTTACATGGGGGATTTAGATTCGTTTTTCGAACATCTAGATAAATTAGATGTAAATGATTTTTCAACTATTGAACTCTCACATATTCGCTCATGGCTGGCTAACCAGCAAGTAAAAGGGGGAGCGCGCACGACCTTGTCGCGGCGTGCTGTATCCATTCGTTTATTTACCAAGTGGGCTACAAAGAAGGGCTTTCTGCCAAAAGATATTGGCGCGACTTTGGCGACCCCCAAAGGTGCGCGAACTTTGCCAGAAGTATTGAA
Source organism: Actinomycetota bacterium (assembly GCA_947457445.1). GTDB lineage: Bacteria > Actinomycetota > Actinomycetes > Nanopelagicales > Nanopelagicaceae > Planktophila. The sequence goes on from CANGVO010000044.1 coordinate 5,995, forward strand.
TGTTTCTGATGCTGCGATAGCGATGGATTCAATGGCAACTAGAGTTGCCGAAGAAGACGGCCCGATCCCAATTAGAGACTGTGCGATGCTTGAACTTCTGTATGCATCCGGCGCCCGTGTATCAGAACTCTGCGGTTTGGACTTAGAAGATATTGATTACCAAAGACAGACAATTCGGGTGCTCGGTAAAGGAAATAAAGAGCGGACAATTCCGATAGGTAACCCTGCAATGCGTGCGCTAGAAAATTGGCTAAAGCAAGGTCGCGATCAATTAGCAGGCGAAAAATCTGAACGCGCAGTTTTCCTAGGTGCACGTGGTAAACGGATAGATCAGCGAACCGTTCGCACGGTGGTTTATGAAGCACTAGAAGCTTTGGAAGGCGCCAGAAAAATGGGGCCGCACGCGTTGCGACATTCTGCGGCCACACATTTATTGGAAGGCGGCGCTGATCTGCGAACCGTGCAAGAAATTTTGGGGCATGCATCCCTGGCTACCACTCAGATTTACACCCATGTTTCAACCGAACGACTTCAAAAAGCTTTTAGACAAGCGCATCCTCGTGCATAATTCAAAACTGGTCATAATTCCTACGTTTAATGAAGAGCAAAGTATTGGAGTGCTTTTAAACCAACTCGCACCTTACCCATTTGATATTTTGATAGTAGATGACGGTTCGATCGACTTAACTATTGAAAGAGCAAAAGCCAGCCAAGTTACTGGCGAAAGATTGAATTTCTTATTAAGAAGAGAAAAACTAGGCTTAGGAAACGCTTATCGTGCTGGTTATGCCTGGGCCCTAAAACAAAATTATCAAAGAGTCATCCAGATGGATGCCGATGGCTCGCATCAAGTAAGTGACCTATTAACAATGCTGGAGTATTCAAATTCTCATCCCGAGATCGAATTGATCATCGGATCAAGATGGGTTAAAGGTGGAAAAGTTATAAACTGGAATAAAGGTCGCGAATTACTCTCAAGATTTGCAAACCGATATACCCAGGCGCTTATCAAATTAAATGTAAAGGATTCAACTGCTGGCTTTCGAATCTATAAAGTCTCATTGCTTTCTCGCATGGATATTCAAGGAGTACGTAGCGATGGATATTGCTATCAGATTGAAATGACCAGGGAGGCACGTGATGTTGGAGCTTCCGTGGCAGAAGTTCCGATAACCTTCAAAGAACGTGAATTTGGCACCAGCAAAATGTCTTTCAAAATCGCAATTGAAGCGATGGCGCGGGTTACGTTTTGGGGATTCTTTAAAGCTAAATGACCTTCACCTCGGGCTCATCTCGAACCGCGATCTAGCAAAATTAAGCGTAAATCCGGCGGTATTTTCCACGTTCACGCTCAGGTAAGATTTCCCCTGCACCAGAGCAATCTGGTGACATCTCAGCACTTATGTATGAACTGTTTTCAGGGAATACAAGCCACTTCGGTCCGCTCTAATTTAGAACGGTCGGCGTTGTAGGTGCGA
>CANGVO010000045.1 GCA_947457445.1 Actinomycetota bacterium
CAGGACCTGGAAATGCAGGAGGACTTGCTCCTTACAGAATTAGCAAAGCTGGCGTTAACGCACTCGTTAGAAACTTGGCGCATGAAACCGGAATGGGCGCTCGCGGATTTTATGTTGATGCAATGTGCCCAAATCATTCACGCACAGATATGGGCGGCGCTGATGCACCACGCAGCGCCGAAGAAGGTGCCGAAACTGCTATTTGGTTGGCGACTGCAGATATTTCAGAACGCGGAACAGATAATGTAACTGGACTACTTTGGGAAGATCGCCAAGTAGTTCCCTTTTAATCAGAATTAATTAAGTTATTTACGTTCTTCGGGAATTATCGTTACTGCAAAATAAAGTACCGGAACAGCAATTAAGAAAAGCGGAATCGCGCCGATTAAGAAGCCACCTTCGAATTGATACTTAACAACACCGAGAACAATTAAGTTCGCCAACACCGCCGGTGCACGGCCCCAGTTCTTTTTCTGCGCAAATGCCCGACCGCAAGCAATAAGACCAAGCCCACCAATGAAGGCAAAACCCAACACGCCCATCAGCGGCGGTATCTCGCGATCTTCATGAGTAAATCCCATCACCGCTACCCATGCTCCTAGGGCAAGCACAATCGCACCCTCGATATACAGCAGGGCTGACGCGATAGAACGCTTGCGCGCTTGCTTGGCAGGATTGGTGCTCATAAGTCGGAAGGGTAGCAGCATGGTTTTCGCGCATGATGGTTTACACGATGCCCTCACTCGATTAGCAGCGCCTCCATATTTTTATGAGAGTTTGAAACGTGAAATATCGTTCGCAAATCGTAGTGAATCGACTATCACGGTAATCCGATATTTATTGGAACCTATTCCCAACAATAAAGAATTAACTATTAATCCAATTTATGACGAATCCCTTCTCGCATTTGCAGACTTGATTAGTAACTCATTTAGATTAGAAGATTACAAAGCTAGATTAGGTGAGCGAGAATTCGTCGTTCTGGTGCAAGGAAATGAAGTGTTATCTCAACAAATCAGCCAGCGGTTAATCTCACGTTGGTCAATCGAGGGGACTCCCGATGTTGGAATTGGCTATTCATACGCGACATATGTTCTAGGTGAGACTGCCCTACAAGTAATGAATCGTCTTGATAGCAGTGAATTACTACGTGCTACTTTTTGAAAGGTTAACGCTACGGGGATAACTACTTTCAGAAGTTATCCACAACTAATAACAAAGCACTGACTCCTCTACTTAAACAGCGTTTACCTTTCGCGACATGGAGATCGATGTCGCATTTGGACCAATCGCACATTTCATTAGCGATCCAACGATTGAAGAAATATGGATCAATACTCCTAATCGCATCTTTATCGCTCGGGCAGGCAAAAGTGAGCTAACAAACTTAGTTTTGACCGCAGATGATGTCCGACAACTAGTAGACCGAATACTTATCTGGAGCGGACGCAGGCTAGATCTGTCACATCCTTTTGTAGACGCGCGATTGCCAGATGGCAGTCGATTACATGTGGTGATTCCTGAAATTACATCTGAACACTGGGTGGTAAATATCCGTAAACATTTACTTCGCCATTTAAGCATCAATGATTTGGCAAATCGTGGATCAATGACTCAGGAGATAGCTATTGCCCTAACAAACTCAGTTCGTGCAGGGTTGAACATATTGGTTAGCGGCGGAACTCAATCAGGTAAGACAACGCTGTTAAATGCTTTGGTGTCAGCAACCCCTCTTTACGAGCGGGTGATAACTATCGAAGAAGTATTTGAGCTAAAACCTATTTTGCCTGATTTAGTAGCGATGCAAACAAGAGGCGAGAATTTGCAAGGCGAAGGCGCAATTCCACTCCGAAAGTTATTTAAAGAAGCACTCCGGATGCGCCCTTCAAGAATTGTTGTTGGAGAAGTTCGAGAAGCGGAAGCGCTCGATTTGTTGATTGCACTCAACTCGGGACTGCCCGGCATGGGAACTTTGCACGCAAATTCAGCCCGTGATGCAATCACCAAACTTCAAACCTTGCCGCTATTGGCTGGTGAAAATATCTCACATAAATTCATCGCGCCAACAGTTGCTTCTGCGATCGATCTAGTCGTGCATGTAGGAATGAACTCTGATGGCAGAAGGCAAGTTAGAGAAGTTGCTTCCTTGACCGGGAGATTTGAAAACGATCGCGCCGAGATAGAAGTTTTATGGCGCTGGGATGGTCAGGAATACCAAAGAGGTATTGGTTCAATCGGCAATGAAGAGAAATTTGCTACCGCTGGAATCCCGCTAGATAGTTGGTGGCATAAGTGAAGAGCAGAGGAAAATGGAGATCCTTAAACCCATATTTGAAATCAGCAACATTTGGTTTTGTAGCACTTGCCTCCGTATTCATAGTTTCATCATCAGTTGTAATCGCACTTACCTTTGACTTTCTAGTAACAGTTATTTCATTTATTGCAACCAAGAGATCAACTCATAAGAAATATGAAGCAATGAGCTCAGCTTGGCCAGAAGTTATTGATCATTTGATCACTGGAATTCAATCAGGGTTGTCTATTACTGAATCGCTAATTGGTCTCAGCACACGTGGACCTGAAGTGCTTCGGCCCCTCTTCAATGAATTTGCTACTTCAATGACATCGCGCGGAAATTTTGACCAATCACTCGCACAGTTGAAAGCCGATTGCGCCCAAACAGGAAGTGATCAAATATTTGAAGCGGTATCTATTTCTAAAACCCTAGGCGGATCCGAACTCATGTCTATTTTGCGGACCGTTGGAACTTTCTTGCGACAGGATTTGGCTCTTCGTCGTGAAATCGAAGTTAAACATGGGTGGATAAAAAACTCCGCCCATCTCTCCGCAGCGGCTCCATGGATTCTCTTACTTCTGCTTTCGACGCAACCTGCAACTGCAAATGCTTTTTCCACCCGTGCCGGCGTACTAATTCTCGTACTCGGTATCGCGATGACAGCAACTGCGTATTTGTGGATGAATCGCCTCGGTAAGTTGCCAGAAATTCCTCGCGTATTTGGTGAAAAATGAAGTACTCAATTCTAATTCCGGTGCTGTTTGCAGCTTTCGGTGCGATAACACTTTCGCTAAACAACAGCCCACAGATGGAAGTAAAGAAAAGAGTTAACAACTCAAAAAATCGAAAGAATGTGCAAGAACGGCTTGCTGAGATAGGAAAGACAAAGAGTTCCGACTTCGAAACATTTCGAATTAATCAATTGGTTTTATCAGGCACCTCATCCCTTGCAACTATTTTTATTCTTTTGATATCTGGGAAATCGCCGATCTTCGCTCTATTATTTTCTGGCCTGGTAGCCGTCTTCGTTTATTCATTAATTGATCGTAATTTAACTTCAAAAGTAAAAAGCCAAAAACTATTAGTTGATGCTGAATTTCCTGCCGTTGTGGAAATGTATTCATTAGCTATGTCTGCAGGTGAAACGCCACTTGCAGCGATGGAGAGAATATCTCTGACAGCAAATGGATCGCTGGCAGTTAATTTTGCACGAGTAGTAAATTTAGTTAAATCTGGTAAACCATTTCATATTGCTCTGGATGAAATGGGTCGTGATTTAGATTCTTTGCTGGTTCGAAGATTTGTAGATGCATTGATAATCGCAGCCTTACGAGGTGCGCCGTTAATTGATGTTCTTCAGCGGCATGCTCAGGAAGCAAGAGAGAGTCAACGAAACAGGGTTATGGGAGCAGCCGCCAAAGCGGAGATTTCGATGATGGTGCCAGTCGTCTTTCTCATTTTGCCAATCTCAATTCTTTTTGCACTCTGGCCTTCACTGGCCAATCTAAATTCCTTTACAGGTAACTAATACCCAATTCCATAAATCATGGATTTGGAAAGAATAGAAAGTAGGTCGCTATGAGGACAGTAATTAAAGGACGTATCGAATCCGCCGCTGTGTGGGCTCAACTTAAATTCCTACAATCACGGAAGTTTTCTGATTTCTGGAACAGAAAAATTGTGGAACCTATGGCATCAGAGCGAGGAGATGTTCCAGGTTGGGTATTGGTTGTATTGATGACAACCGGACTTGTAACTGCAATTTGGACAATCGCGGCTCCGCGTTTAACAAGCATCCTTAAAAATTCTTTAGATGCGATGAACGGAATTAGGTAATGCTCCGCCGACTTCTTAAAGAACAAGATGGAAGCACAGAGAGTGCCATGGTGCTCATACCAGTCATATTTCTATTTCTGTGCAGTATGCAGCTAGTAACTGCCCTCTTCTATCGAAATTGGGAACTTTCAGATGTCCAAAGCGCTGCGTCTACTAGGGCGATATCCGGCGAGATCGTAAACGGAGATACTTTTATTTCGATCCCATCACCCGATAGATTTCAGGATTTGAAATTACTGATTGTGAAAAAACGTAGATATATTCCAACGCTGGTTCCAGTTTTCGGAAATCTCCTTGTGCATCGCCTTGAAAGTGAAGTAACAGGTGTTGCGATTGTGGAGCCTCAGCCTTGAAATATTTCGTGAGAAACCAAGATGGCAGCGCTAGCGTTGAATTCGTAGCCCTTGCAATTCCACTGTTCATTCCTCTATTTATCTTCCTAAATCAACTTGGAAATTTAAGTGGAGAAGAAGAAATGGCGCGAACACTTGCACGTGAAGGAGCACGTGCATATGTCGCTAGCTCCGATAGCGATTCTGCTGAAATTATGATGAATCGAGTCATTATGACTTCAGGCGAAGAGATGGGACTAACGCAACAACAGTTCTCACGATTGACCGTAGAGCTTAAATGCAGCAATTCACCATGCCACTCTCCTAATGGAAGAGTTCAAGTAACAGTTCACTTTGGCGCGACCAATGATTCCAGAGCGGTTACAGCTTCGGCACAAGAATATATCTCTCCATGGACTTAAAAAAGAGATTCTTCCGCGATGAAAGAGGTTCTGTATCGCTGGTTGTAATCACTTTATTTTTAGTGACATTGATGACTTCGCTAATTGTTGCGGATTTAGCATCAGTTGCAATCGCAAAACGTTCATTAACTCAAGTAACCGAAGCAGCAGCGCAACGAGGAGTTCGCAACCTAGATTTAAACGCTTATTACTCAGGCGAATTTGATCTCACAACTATGGCAAGCAATCTTCTTGGCATTGGACCCGATGACCCTGGCGTTCCCATTGATTGCTCGAAAGCTTTACTGGATGCGCAAGGGGTACTTGTTGACTGGGCTAACGGAGATAAATCTTTAAGGCGAGGTGAAATTACTTCACTTAATATTATGGAAATCAATTGTGATGGATTTGGTGTTCAATTGATTACAGAAGCAACCGCCAAACTTCCGATAATAATTCCAATATTCAAGGTTCACAGCGTTCAAATCTCTGCGAGTGTTTCTACGACAAATACTAGAAAGGCTGGCTTTTCACCTTTCGGTATAAGGATTTTCTAACACTCGCTATCCTTACCCTTATGGCCCGCGAATACGATCTCGAGATTGCTGCAATTGGAGCAACTCTTTTGTCGATCGAAAAGGTCTTGGATCTTCCTAAGTTGCAAGCTGAAGCGGTCGAACTAGAGGCAGCTGCTGGTGTTCCGAATTTGTGGGATGACCCGGAAGCTGCGCAGAAAATAACGAGCAAGTTATCTCGAGTTCAAAGCACCATTGCGCGGCTTACTGGATTGCGCCGTCGGGTTGAAGATTTGCCGATTTTATTTGAGCTCGCGGGATCTGAACCAGATGGTTCGGCACTTAAAGATGCTGAAGGCGAACTAGATTCTGTTGTTAAGGCAATTAGCGAACTTGAAGTTACAACTTTGCTTAACGGTGAATATGACGACCGTGATGCTTTGATAACCATTAGATCTGAAGCCGGTGGCGTTGAAGCTGCTGACTGGGCAGAAATGCTTATGCGTATGTACTTGCGTTACTGCGAACGTCATGAATTTAAAGTAGATGTACTTGAAACTTCGTATGCTGAAGAAGCGGGAATCAAGTCAACTACTTTTCGCGTAAACGCGCCTTATGCATATGGCACTTTATCTGTGGAACAAGGTACGCACCGCTTGGTTCGAATTTCACCTTTTGATTCACAATCTCGTCGCCACACTTCATTTGCTGGTGTGGAAGTTGTGCCAGTTGTGGAACAAAGTGATCACATTGAAATTGATGAAAAAGAAATCCGCGTCGATGTGTATCGCTCATCTGGTCCTGGGGGACAAGGCGTTAACACAACGGATTCGGCTGTGCGTCTTACACATATTCCAACAGGCATTGTTGTTTCTTGTCAGAACGAGCGTTCACAGATTCAAAACAAGGCAACAGCCATGGCTGTTCTGCAATCAAAGTTGTTAGAGCGTCGTCGCCAAGAAGAGCAAGCGAAGATCAATGCGCTTAAGGGTGATAACTCAGGCTCTTGGGGAAACCAGATGCGTTCGTATGTTTTAGCCCCGTATCAAATGGTTAAAGATTTAAGAAACAATCATGAAACTGGAAATACATCTGCCGTATTAAATGGTGAAATCGATGATTTCATTGAGGCGGGAATTCGCTGGCGTCGTTCCAGTTCCAGTAATTAATTTCACAAGTAAGCGTGTAATTACTCGGAGAATTCACGCAATTCCCACCGATATCAGGCGCATTTGGCCGATCTATACCTAAACTAGGTCTCAGTACGGCGCTCTTACCCCTCGTATCCAAACGAGACGCCAAAGTAGAACGAAGGAGTTCGTGTGATTCGCTTTGAGAATGTGACGAAGTTATATACCGGCCAAGATCGTCCAGCGTTGGACACAGTGAGCCTTGAAATCGTCAAGGGCGAATTCGTATTCCTTGTTGGTCTCTCTGGTTCTGGTAAATCAACTTTCTTGCGTTTGATCTTGCGCGAAGAGCGCCCAACTTCGGGAGTTATTCATGTGGCAGGAAAAGATTTAGGAAAGCTTGCCAATCACAAAGTCCCAGAACTTCGTCGCCAAGTTGGAACTGTCTTCCAGGACTTCCGTTTGCTGCAGAATAAAACTATTAGCGAGAACGTGGCATTTACTTTGCACGTCCTTGGTTACTCCAAGAAAGAGATTGCCCGTGAAGTTCCAGAAGTTTTGGAATTGGTTGGTTTGGAAGATAAAGGCGATCGCATGCCAAATGAAATCTCTGGTGGAGAGCAACAGCGTGTGGCTATTGCCCGCGCATATGTGAGCCGCCCTGCAATCATCATCGCCGATGAACCAACTGGAAACCTTGACCCAGCAACATCCGTTGGAATCATGAAGCTGCTCGATCGCATTAACCGCGAAGGCACCACAGTATTGATGGCAACTCACGATGCGGGAATCGTTGATCAGATGCGCAAGCGCGTGATCGAACTCGATGGCGGTCATGTGATTCGCGACCAGGTTCGCGGCGTCTATGGATACACGGGCTAGTTAGATTAAAGGGATAAGGTAAATACATGCGCGCAGGATTTTTGCTTAGTGAAG
>CANGVO010000046.1 GCA_947457445.1 Actinomycetota bacterium
ACCATTCATTGCTCGCTGAACACCAACGATTGACCCTGCAAATAAACCGAAAATGACTGCCATTAGCGAGAGATTGTTGGCTTCGATCCGGTCAAGTACTGAGATTAAAACTGCAACGACAGTAACGCCAGCGGCTGCAACTCTTCGAGCGGTGATCTTCTTTTTTCCGCCGCCAGTCATTCCGATTCGGTCGACCAGCAGGGAAGCAGCAGTTTGTCCGGCAATCGAGGCTACGGAATAAATTGCAACACCGATTATCGGAACAATTTGAGTTTGCACCGCCACAAAACTGCCACCAAGCATTCCCGCAAACAGCGTCCAGATTGGAATCTCTTTACGCTTTACCGCGCCGCGAAGATTTCTGATCCCGTTCTTGATCGCCGGGTTGAAGGCTGAAATAACAGAAATAACAATCAAACCGGATCCAAAAGAAATGAGCGCCGCTTCAATTGGGTTGCCGATCCGAAGTGAAAGTTCTCCATTTGCCCGGGCTTGCAAGGCGATCATCATTCCCGAGATCGCGGCGAGAAAATCTAAGCGGGAATTACCTTTTTTAATTGGCGTTGAATTCACTATGGGTGCGTGCCGTGGAACTCGCGCTTATCTGCGATCCAATCCATAAGCGCAAATAAAACTCCTGAAATAACGAAGGTCAAGTGGATTGCAATTCTCCAAATAGTTCCTTCCCCAACTTCAGCCTCTCCGGAAAGCCCGATAAAGTCTTTCAAGAGTTCGATTACTGAGATTGCAACAAGTGAACCGATTAATTTTATTTTTAGGCCACTGAAATCAATTGTTCCCATCCAATGCGGGCGATCTTTTGATTCAGTTGCGATATCAATTCGTGAAACAAAGTTTTCGTATCCAGCAAAAATCACCATCAGGATTAAGTTTGCTAAAAGCGTTAGATCTAATAGCGCTAACAGCGAGAGCGTAAATTCACTGGCTGTCATATCTGCAGTTTTTTCCGCAAGGTGCCAGAACTCGACTACAAATCGATAGGCCAAGAGGATAAGTGCACCAACAAGCCCAAGATAGAGCGGAGCCAATAAGAAGCGACTGCGGAAAAGAACGGACTCAATTGCATGCGAAATTTTGCTCATGGAAATATTTTAACTCATTGCTCAAGCAGAAGCGTAACTTCGAGCCATTCTTCCTCGCGGGAGTTCAGTTCAATTCGCTGGGATTCGAGTTCTGCAGTAACTCGGGTTAACTCTGTCGGATCAAAGGCCGCCGTGGTCTGTTCTTTCTCGAGTTCTAGAATTCGGTTATTTGCCTTCTCTATCTGTCTTTCCAGTCGCGCTAAATCTTTCTTATACTGACGTTGTTCAGCCGCAGATGAAACTGACTTACTCTTCTCTTCAGTACTCGATTCTTTGATCGAATCGGCTCGTTGCTCTAGATATTGATCAACACCGCGCGGTAAATCACGAAGGGCGTTATCTCCTAATAAGCCGACGAAACGATCGCAAACTCTTTCAAGGAAATATCGATCGTGAGAAATCACAACCAACGTTCCGCCGTAGCTATCAAGCAGATCTTCGAGTTCGGTAAGTGTTTCAATGTCAAAATCATTCGTGGGTTCATCCAAAAGCAAAACATTTGGTGAATCCATTAATAATCGAGTTAATTGCAACCTTCTCTTTTCGCCTCCAGAAAGGTCGCCAACTGGTGTCCACTGTGAATCTTTGTCAAAGCCAAGGCGTTCGCAAAGCTGAGATGCGGAAAGAGATTTGCCGTTACCTAATTCAATATGTGCTGCAACTTTTTCAACGGCTTCAAGTACCCGCCACTGTGGGTTTAACTCATCCAAGTGCTGAGTTAGAAATGCCGCTTTCACCGTAACGCCAGTAACTAACTTGCCAGCAAATGGTTGAATTTCTCCCGCCAAGGTGCGCATTAGCGTCGTTTTACCAGCGCCGTTAATTCCAACAATTCCAATGCGATCCCCAGGTCCAACATTCCAATATAGATCGTCAATTAACTCTTTATCACCTGCACGCACTTGCAGATGATGTGCCTCATAGACAGTATTTCCAAGACGGTTACGCGCAAACTTTAATAGTTCACCTTGATCACGCGGAGCAGGTTCTTCTGCAATCAATACATTTGCGGCATCCACTCGAAATTTAGGCTTGGTAGTACGCGCTGGTGCACCGCGGCGTAGCCAAGCAAGTTCCTTGCGAATTAAATTATTTCTTCGGGCATCCATCGCACTTGCTTGGCGTGCACGCTCGGCTTTTGCTAATACAAATGCCGAATAACCACCGTCATATTCTTCAACTTTGCCACCAACGACCTCCCAAGTTCGGTCGGTAACGGCATCCAAGAACCAACGATCGTGTGTAATAACTAGGACGGCGAGTGATTTGCGATTGCTTAAGTGCGTGGCCAGCCAAGCAACCCCTTCAACATCTAAGTGGTTAGTTGGTTCATCCAAGAGAATCAGGTCTAAATCATCGATTAACAACTTCGCTAAACCAACACGTCTTTTTTCACCACCGGATAAAGTTGCGAAAGTTCTTTCAAATAAATGGTCATCGAAACCACCAAATAAACCTATGAAAACTTCACGTATTCCGGCATCACTTGCCCATTCGTGTTTTGCTTTATCGCCCAAAACAACATCTCCCACTGTCAAGTTGGGATTTGCCTTATCTACTTGTGAAAGCAATCCTATTTTTACAGAGTTAGATTTTGTTACACGCCCTTGATCGGGACTTTCAACGGCGGCAATTATTTTCATTAAAGTACTTTTGCCAGATCCATTTCGACCGACTATTCCAATGCGATCACCTTCAGATACGCCTAAAGAAACTCTTTCGAGCAGCGCTCTGATATCAAAGGCTTTACTGACCTCTTCGATATTCACAAGATTGCGCGCCACGATGGGAGAGCGTACCTTTCAACTATGAAAGCCACTGACCGTCAATTCGCACTAGACCTAGATTCTCGTGATCCACTGGCACGATTTCGCTCACAATTTGTGGTTAGTGATCCAAATATCTGTTATTTAGATGGCAATTCTTTAGGTCGACTTCCTCTCGCGACGATTGATGCGGTTAATTCTTTTATGAAAAATGAATGGGGTCCTGAAGTTGTAACTGGATGGGGCCACTGGGTAGACGAAGCTCAGCCAACGGGTGACCTGATTGGTCGTTCAACTCTCGGAGCCGCTGCAGGTCAAGTCCTAGCATGCGACACCACATCAGTTAATTTCTATCAACTGGCACTTGCGGCCATAAATGCCAGACCTGGTCGTAAAACAATAATTACAGACGCCGCGAACTTTCCGACAGATCGTTACATTCTCGATGGGATTGCTAAGCAACTGGGTCTCAACCTGGTAATTATCGATAATGAAACTCCAGGGTCTGCAGAAAACGAGAGAATCACAACAGAAATTCTTGCACCGTATTTAAACGATGATGTCGCGCTCGTTACCTTGGAAGTTATTCAATACCGTTCGGGTGCTCGTAATGACATCAAGGCGCTGACTGAATTAACGCGCAAACATGGAGCGCTTATGTTGTGGGATGCCAGCCATGCTGTCGGTGCGATTGAGATGGATTTCGATAAGAATGGCGTCGATATTGCAGTTGGCTGTACATATAAATATGGAAACTCTGGACCGGGTTCACCTGCATGGTTATATGTAAATAAGAAAATTCAGAAAGAACTTCAGGTACCGATTCAAGGTTGGTTCTCACAAGGTGATCAGTTTGCAATGGGTCCTAAATTTGAAAAAGCCGAAGGAATTCGGGGATTTCAAATCGCAAGTCCATCACTGATTGGATTGCGTTGCATTAAAACTGCATTCGGCATGATTGAGGAAGCTGGAATCGGAGCGATCTCCGAAAAAGCCGCAATTGGTACCGAGATGATGATTCAACTCTATGACGCGTGGCTCGCTGATCTTGGATTCACTCTATTGACGTCTCGTAACCCACAAGAACGTGGTGGACATATTTCACTCGGCCATCCGGATGCTGCGCGAATTTGTGTAGCGCTGCGCGAATTTGCAGATGTAATTCCGGACTATAGAACTCCTAATTCAATTCGATTAGCAATTGCTCCGCTACCAACTTCATACGTTGAAGTATGGGATGGTTTCGCGCGAATTCGTGATCTTGTTTCTTCGCGTCAATACGAGAAAATTGAGAAGACAGATTCGAGAGTCACATGAGCGAATCGGATTTCGATCCAGCACTCACCTACACTTCTTACCTAGCAATTGATGGTCTGCTTAGCCTTCAAAAGCCTTTATCTGAAGGGCCCGAACATGATGAAATGTTGTTCATCATCATTCATCAAAGCTACGAACTTTGGTTCAAACAATTAATCCACGAATTTAGCGCAGCCGCTAAATCTCTCGAGTCAGGAGATACCCACCGATCACTTGCCTTGTTGGGTCGCATCCGCACAATTCTTAAAGTATGTGTCACGCAGGTAGATATTTTAGAAACTATGACTCCCCTGCAATTCAACGCTTTCCGCGGTTATCTGTCGTCATCCAGCGGCTTTCAATCCGCTCAGTTTAGAAAAGTTGAAGCACTTCTGGGTCGACGCGATTCAAAAATGGCATCTCATCTACCTCAAGAAGTGCAGGCTGAAATCAAGGAAATTTCCTCTCGTAACTCGATTTGGGATTCGACTCTTGCTTATTTAGATAAGCGCGGCCACAAGATTCCAGCAGAAGTTTTGAATAGGGATAAATCGACGCATTACCAATCTGATCCGCGTGTTATCGAAGCACTTCTTGCCGTGCACCGTAACGATCCGGAATCTGCCATGGTTTGCGAAAGGCTGATGGATATCGATGAAGGTTTACAAGAATGGCGCTATCGCCACGTGAAAATGGTGGAGCGAACAATCGGCCAGAAAGTCGGCACCGGCGGATCAGATGGCGTTAAGTATTTAGCAAGTACTTTGTTTAATCCAGTGTTTAAAGATCTCTGGGATATTCGCTCTCAGTTTTAAAGTGGTAAACCTTTAACAACAATTTCAGAAAGTGGCCTGCGAACACGCGGCGCTAGTTCTCGTTCTGCAGCAGGACCCTCTAGTTTTTCTGGAACATCTTGCTTGCCGATCGCAACAACAACGATCGGAATCAAATCTGCGTCCATCTCTAATATTGTTGAGCTGGCAGCTCGTTCAAAACCGGTCATCTGATGAGCAACAAAACCACGGTTATGAACTTCGAAAACCAATTGCGAGACCGCTAAACCGCAGTCATATTGATAGTCAGCATGGATAGTTCCATCATCTTTTGTAGTCTTTGCAGCAACGGTGATTAACACTGATGCGTTCTTTGCCCAAGACTGATTAAATGGCGCGAGAGTTGAAAGCGTTGCACTAAACGTTGAATCTCCGTTTCGCCCAACGAAGAATCTCCAGGGCTGACCATTAAAAGCCGACGGTGCCCAGCGCGCAGCTTCCAATGCAGCGACAAGATCTTCATCTGTAAACGGGGCTGCTGGATCTAGAGAGCGAGGACTGCGTCGCGTAGCAATAATTTCGTGAACTGGTTGTGATGTCTGCGCTCTCATAAGGGCTGACAGTAGTGCTCTTAGTTAAATCTTTCCTGCTGAATGCAGAAACAAGATAACTAAAATTGAAACCACTGCACCAATTGCAACCAATGCCAGCTGTGCCCACTTGGGTATCCCCGCTTTGTCCGCAGCCTTTTGCGCATATGTGCGAGTGTGAACCATCACGCGTGCGGCCCAAGCAAACTCAGTTGCCAAAATTCCGAGACCCGCCAGAAGAATTAATATTCCTGGACCCGGACCAACTAATGCAACTGCTCCAAAAACGGTTATCAATCCACCAATTGCGCCAATGATGACGCGCCAAACCAAACGACCTATCGGCGTTTTCTTAAACCAAGTTCTTATCTTCATTTTCTCTTAATCACCTCAACTAGTTCACCATATGCTGCTTCAGCAATTTCTGCACGACGAGATTTGTATCTCTCTGATGCACCCGAGATTAAATGTTCAAAACGTTGTTCGCCTTTAATTAACGGGTGTAACTCTTTTGCAGTATTTTGCTCGCCCCAAATGGGTGGCTCTTGTCGAGTTACTTGCACAATTATGTGCGGATTAAGCGCCCGATAAATGAGTCCAACTCTGCGAAGCCCTAAATAAGCAACATGACGTAATCCGCGATTTATATGCTCTTGAATGGTCAAACGCATAAAAGTTATCCGAGATGGTCTCATCGGTTCTTTGGCGGTTGCTAATTCGTAGAGAATCTTCGCAATTTCTGCACCGCCAGTGGGCTCAGGTAGTTCTGCACATTTGTTGGCTAAACGTGCGCGAACTGCGGGATCCTGTAATTGTTTTACTTTTGAGGTCACATCTGCCAAATCTGCTTGATCTGCGCGAAGGGCGAATCCAAAATCATGACACCACTTGGCGCGAGCTTCTTGATCATCCGTTCCACGAATATTTGAAACTAGAACAGTAGGCACTTGTGCAGGTAATAACTCATGTACCCCGTTGTAACCAGTTGCGCAGACACCGGCATCGAATGCGCGAAGCACTTTGGCTAAAGGGAAATACCGGACAACTCGAATATCTAATCCATCTGGGGCAAGTGATTTACCCTCTTTATCCAGAGGTTGTTTCGTCAAAATAACTTGTAGATCTTTCCAACCTATTAGCCCAGATAGCGCGGCGGTCATCTTCTCGTTGACATCACTATCGCCGGTTCCGAGTTGGACCAATACGGCGGGACGATTTAAATCTAGCCCCATAATCTGGCGCGCCTCATCACGCGAAAAGGCATCTGATTTTTGAAAGAGTGAGACGGACGAAGTTAACGTTGCATCTTTACGGGTCGCAGTTGGTCCAAAGTCATATGCACGGGCAATATCTCCTGGTTCAACAATGTGATCCATCATCTTTGATTGCAATCCGAGTACAAATCGTTGTGGTTTTTTCTGCCAGAGTCCGCGTCTTACCCAGACTAATGAAAGATTAGGATGTCCAAATTTCGCAGCGATAACACCTGGATAAGGAACTACTCCATCAAAAGATAAAACTTTTGCACCCGTTTCATCTACAAGTGCTAACAATCTGTCGCGTAGATACGCATCCCATTTTTCTCGTGACATCCATAATCGATCACGGCCTGGGATATATTCGCAACGTATTCCCATGTATTCGGGAACTTCTGCAATTCCGCCTGCCATTGAAACAATTATTGGGTTTGCATATTCTTTTAACGCAAGAGCAATCGCAGATGCGCGCGCTAAATGGCCCATTCCTACGCCATTGCTAGTTGCAAGAATAATTGTTGGTTTTTCCATAACAATCGGAAGTTTAGGAGACACGCCCGAACTTCTCGCATAAAAAAGGGGTGGGGTTGCAACTTTTTTTGACTTCGGAGATACT
>CANGVO010000047.1 GCA_947457445.1 Actinomycetota bacterium
CATCAACACCCGATGAATCATGGCGCGGAGCGTTTACCAAGACAAACCATGCTTCATGTCCAGCATGTCGCACCATAGTGTCATCTTTTGGCGCACAAAGGTAAATTGCAGGATCCTGCACTGGCTGCTTGCGATCGAAGATATCGATGAACTCATTGTCGTAATTTTCAGGAAAGAAAATATTATGGTGAGAAAGGCCGGAAGGTGTTTCGCTCGGGCGCAGACCAAGTAGCAAGGAAAAGCCTGCAAGCGATGGGTCAGCTTTGGCGAGGTCGGAGCGCTGCTTGCGCAATTTCTTGACCTTGCCCGAAATTAACTTGGAATAGACCATTGAGGCATCAGCATTGGCGATAACCGTTGAATAATCTAGTGATCGTCCATCTTTTAGAGTAATCCCAGTTGCGCATTTCCCATTGTGATTTATTTGTACAACTTCCACATTAAATTCAAATTTAACACCGCGGTCAATGCAACGTTGATAAACAGCATCTCCCAACTTTCCAATTCCGCCTTTTATATGCCAGGCTCCAAATGCCTCTTCGACAAAGGCAATAGAAGAGAGAACTGCAGGAGCTACTCGTGGGTCAGATCCGCTGTAGGTCGCATAGCGATCTAGAATGTTTCGCAGTCGTTCATCATTTAATTTCATCTGGCGAAGAGATTTCCACGGTGCGATTATTCTTAGATCCCGCAGCAAAGTTGGTCGCTTTAGAAGCGATCCGATGGACCTAAGTTCAGATTCAATAAATGGTTCACGCGATACATCCCACATCGATTCAGCTTGGCGCATTACTCGATCCCATTCCGAAGCGGAATCAATACCAAATGATTTTTCGATAGCAGTCAGCGTTTCTCTACGGGATAAGTTGGCGAATTTAACTGAAGTTCCATCGCTAAATCGATAATCAAATGAAGGATTGACGGGTTCAAGATCCACAACACGACCCATGACATCACCAGTTCGCTGGAAGAAGTCGCGATAAACGGCTGGCAAAGTTAAAAGAGAAGGCCCGGTATCGAATGCATAATTTCCGATCCATTCTGTGCGGCACTTTCCGCCGTGGCGATCTGATACTTCAAAAACCGTTACTTCGTATCCCGCCTTAGCTAGGCGAGCTGCTGTACACATCCCGCCCATGCCTGCGCCAATTACAGCTACCTTCATTTTTTGATCGCTCATAAAGTGCGACCCTTCCACTGCACTTTGCCACGTGCGCGCCAGCTATAGATGATCAAATAGATCAGAATTAGTGATGAAATCGGATGAAGTAGTGAATCTAAAATTCGACCACCCGAACGTTTCGCACTGATCATCCGAGTAAGCACAATTACTTCGTAGGTAAATAAACCGATTGGATTTCCGTTAAACCAAATTATCACAGGGGCAATACCGGTCAAGAAGATAAATGCAATTGCAACCGCCGCTCCAAGGGGAGTAGGGAATGCGTTCCACAGAGATTTGCCGTAGCCCGCTTTGATTTCACCGAAATTTTTATACATGCGTGTCTTCGCCAGAGTTGAACCGTCTGCGACTCCGCCACGCGAACCGGTAGAAATAAGAGCCCTAGCTAATTTCATATCATCTAGAACTTCAGAAGAGATTTGTTCAAACCCATTAGTCCGGTCGAGGGCATTTTTATTCACTAAAAAAAATTGGCCATTTGCTACGGCCAGTGAAGTTCGCTTTGAACGCTCGGCGATTCGCAACGGAACGGTAGTCATCCAAGACCATTGCAGCAGCGGTTGGATTAAGCGTTCGGAGAAAGTCTTAGCGATTTGTTGTGGGTATGGTGAAATAAAGTCGCGATCACCGATCATAGAAATTGCTTGCGCAATGGCAGTTGGTTGCAATCTGACATCAGCATCAATAGTTACAACCACTTCACCGTTGGCAACCAAATAACCTTGTTGTAACGCCCAAGGTTTGCCCAGCCAACCTTCGGGCAGAGTGGGTGCACTGATAACTCGGATAGGAGCACCTTCAGCAAGCGCGGTCTTCAGTAACTTGTTTGTGCTATCCGTTGATGAATCATCAACAAAGATTATTTCCAGAGATTTCAAATGACTTTGCTTGGTAAGACAATCAAGCAGCTCTACGATATTTTCCGCTTCATTACGCACAGGAACCAAAACGCTCACGCTGCGATCAACCTCAGATATGGCCTGTGGTCGCCGGATTGTTACAAAATTGGCGGCAGCAATCCAAAGCAAGAAAATCGTGAAAAGAAAGAGCGCGGTATACATCTAATTACTAAGGGCGGCCGAGCCAACGTGAAAATATAAAAGGTGCGAGCACAGCTCCGAATGTTAGGCCGAAAATGAAAGCAATTCCTGGGCGATCAAAGAAGAAGAGGTTGGAAATTACACCTGCAAACCAAGTCCAGATAAGGAAAATGTCTATTGCTGCAAATCCCGCGCTAGTTTTGCGGCGGTCGCGCGGAAGTATCAAGTGCAGTATTGCAATTAGCGCCATGCCAGATAGCAACCATCCAAATGCATTTGATAAAGGAACTTCTGGGGTGAAAGGAACATGCGATCCAGTAACTTCCCATTTCCATCGTCCTGCTGCAACCATTTGTGGATCGAGAAATAAGTCATAGGCCATAAGACCAAATCCGCCATATAGAAATACCCAATTGCCTGCAACCCGACGAGCGGCGCAAAGTATTGGATGCGCAATCATGGCCCATGCAAATGGCACTACGAGTGGAACGTCAATTAGTTGTGGTCCAAGTGAATCGTCATATTGATAAGTTCCAAATGGCCATCCGGTTTTCAAACCCAATAACTCTATAAAGAAACCAAATGAAAGTGCGATGCCTAGATATGTGAATGCATAACGAGCCCCAAATGCTAGTAACGCATGCAGCGCCATTGCACCTGCACCCCAATAAACTGTTGAAATTGTTACGACACGCAGCGCCTCGCCACTTAGAAGTGGATAACTCACTTGCAACAATATTGCGATTCCCAAAGTTAAATTGAGCGCAAATTGCGCGCGACCCGAGATTCCGCGTCGGCGATTGCGACGCGGTGAGTAATGACGAATCGACATGGGCTAAGTCTGCCCTAATAACGTGCTTACTTAGTAATCGAGCCTCGAATATCGCGCACCGCAAAGCGGGCGAATAGTTCTTCGGCATACCAGCCATGTCGCTCAGTAGCGGCAATTGCACTTTGATGCGCAGCGCCCTTATAGGCAAAATTTCTTAGATCAGCACCGGAGTTCCACTGAGAAAAAGTTCCCTGTAATCCAATCGGGGCTTCACCAATTCCGATAGTCATTATCAATCCATTGGATGAATGCAAGCTCTGAGTTACTGGTGGCACTGCGCGCCAGAATCTCAAATTTTGCAACCACTTAATTCGGGCTCGAGTAATCGCAACAACCTGGCCATCAGTCTGAGTTGAGGCGTATGCAAAAGGATTTTGCTTTGCCCATAGCCCGTGCGAAGAAATTGGATCAAGCAAGAATCTAGCTTCCTCAGTTGATTTTCTTCGCCAACGTTGAATCAATTTAGAACCATCAATTTCATTCAACCTCGACTTGTCCATAACAACCAAACAGCCCCAACGTTTGGCATCGGCATCGCGAGGGGTAAATGTTTCACCTTTGCCGGTTCCTAACATTTTCGCAAAATGAACGCCCCTCATTCTGCGCAATCCGCCTCGGTCAAGTGCCATGCGTAGAAGTGCGAATCCGATATTGCGACTTTCTATTTTCCAGAAATAAACAACTGTGACTGACGCATCGCTCATCGAGGTAGACCGGCAATTTCCATCACAAGGGATGCAACCGTTTCTGGGTGATCCCACATTGGGGCGTGTCCGCATTCGGGCAAAGTTATCCACCGCGAATGTTTCGGCGCCATAGTACGCTCTTGGCAAGTTGTAGCCGGCAAAGTCTTATCTGAATCACCAAAAATTATATTAACTGGAATTTTTGAATCGATGTGCGAATCAAATCTCTTATGCAACATTCCATCCCAAGCCGGAAAATATCCATCAGATTTAGCCATTGCTAGCGTCGCATCAAGACATAGCTCGTATGAAAATTCGCGCCAGCGTGGACTCACATCAGCAAAACCCAATTTTCGTGAGAGCTCATACTTTAAGAATGTTGGCGCCAAGATCGCCGAATTTTTTGCGAGAACGCGAAGTGAAGAAGTACCGGGTGTGCGCTGAACATATGTTGCAAGCCAAAATCCAGCAGGTGCTAGTGCGGTAACACTTCTGATGCGTTCAGAGAAAGTTGCTGCCATTTCAAGTGCAATCCACCCGCCCCATGAATTTCCAATGACATCAAAGGTGGTAACAGCAAATTGTTCTTCGACTTCGCGAACAACGAGTTCGCCGATCGAAATCGGATCCATCGCCTGATTAGCAAGCAATGGTGTTTGACCATGACCAGGCAGATCAACAGTGATTACGTTAAATCGCTCCTGCAGAAAAGGAGTCAAAGGTTTCCAGGCGGTCGCGGCGGAACCCATGCCGTGCACTAAAACTATGTGCGGCGCCCCTGCCAGCGTGGATGGGAATTTTGTTAACGAAAGATTCATCTTGATTTAAATTTTACCCCGTGGCGCAGGCTTTTACACCGCCAGAACTAGGCGATGATGTATCCATGAAACTTCGCAAAGTGGGTTCTGAAGTGCTGGGCAGCGCTGTCTTGGTTATGACTGTTATTGGCTCTGGCGAAATGGCAGAAAACCTTTCATCTGACACAGGAATTCAGCTACTCATAAACTCGTTGAGTACGGCTGCGATCTTGTATGCGCTAATCACTCTCTTGGCTGATATCGGCGGAGCTCACTTCAATCCACTTGTAACTTTGGTGCTCGCCTATAAGCGTGAGATGAAGATATCCGAGACCGTTCAATACATAATTGCTCAATTTTTTGGTGCGCTGATCGGTGCAGGACTCGCAAACCTAATCTTTGATTTGCCAGTATTTACCGCCTCTACAAAAGTTCGCAGCGGAGGCCATTTATTACTGAGCGAGATCATCGCGACGGCCGGTTTAATATTTATTATTTTTGCAGCCCTTGATCAAAAGCGAGACAAGAAGATCCCAACTCTCGTTGCCTGTTGGATTGGCGCCGCCTATTTCTTTACATCTTCTACATCCTTTGCCAACCCAGCGGTTACTTTTGCGAGAGGTTGGTCAGATACCTTTGCTGGGATCGCTCCTAAATCGATCGCCCCATTTATTGCGGCACAGTTACTCGGAGCAATACTCGGACTAATTCTCAGCCAATCACTTAGCGTTAAAAGCAAAGGAAAGAAATGAGCAAACCATCTGTACTTTTCGTATGCGTTCATAATGCGGGTCGGTCACAAATGGCAGCAGGGTTTATGCGCGAACTCGGACAGGGACGGGTGGAAGTACTTTCCGCCGGTTCTGCTCCTAAAGATTCCATCAATCCAATCGCTGTTGAAGCAATGGCCGAACTAGGAATCGACATTGCAAATAACACTCCAAAGATTTTGACACCAGAGGCAGTTCAAGCATCAGATGCGGTAATCACGATGGGTTGTGGCGATGCCTGCCCGTTCTATCCTGGTAAGCGTTACGAAGATTGGGTCCTTGATGACCCAGCAGGGCAGGGGATTGAATCTGTCCGAGTAATTCGCGACGAGATTAAGTTGCGAGTCGAAAAGTTGCTTTCGGAGTTACTTAGCTAATCTCCAACGCTCATTGCTTGTGCATCAGTGCATTGAATCAATTCGTCATACGTTGTCGGATAAACCGCATGTGGATGACCAGATGCCGCCCAAACAACTTCATAATCGTTAAGGGCTTGGTCAATCAACGTCATTTCTGGCTTATTGATCCAACCTAATGGAGCAACTCCGCCAACCGAATAACCTGAAACTTCTTTGACATAATTGGCATCAGCGCGCCCGAGTTCAGTAATTCCTAAATTCTTCGCAACCAAATCAGTATCAACTCGATGGCGACCACTGGTAATAATTAGAAGTGGATTACCTGAAGGAAGTTTGAATATAAGCGAAGAAGCGATCTGCCCAACTTCAATCCCTAAACCGTTCGCAGCATCGACGGCGGTGCGAGCCGTCTCGGCAAGAACCGTTACTTGGCCTTTGACGCCAAGATCTGAAGCAGCCTGAATAAATCGACGAACCGCTGCTTTTTCTAGAATGCCATCCATACGCGCAGGATACCCTTGGCAAATGTCTCTTGGAGCAGCTGATCAGGTTCATCGTGCGAAATTAGCCCGCAACTCTTTATGGGTCTGTTTCCTATTACTTGGAATGGTATCCATGGGATGGGTACCAAGAATTCCTGAAATTAAAGATGCCATCGGTTTATCAAATGGTGCATTTGGCTTTGTTTTGATCGGCAGCACATTCGGTTCGATTACAGGTGCGCAACTAGCGGGACGAATGATTCACACATTCGGATCTCAACGTACGATTTTTATCGGAGTTTTCATTATGCCGGCCGGGCTTGCGGGCATGGCACTTTCTACAAATGCAGTTGCTTTATTTCTGACGCTTTACACAATGGGCCTTGGATATGCGCTAATCGATATGTGTTACAACTTTCAAGGAACGGTTGTTGAGAATATTTTAGGTAGGCGCCACATGTCTTCATTCCACGCAATGTGGAGCACTGGAGCGTTCTTAACAACTGTGATTGGCGGAGCAATAACCCGCCATGTCTCGCCACGAGTAAACCTAATTTCAATTGCGGTTGTTGCGCTGATCGCATATCTAATTGCCGCCTATTACTTATTGCCATCATCAATCGATGGCCACAAAGGCGATGAAGAACACGAAGCCAAAATTCCGTTATTTGGCAAAAGCGTAATGCCGCTTTGGTTATTGGGCGTCGGCCTGCTTTCGAGTTTGGTTGGAGAAGGTGCTGCAAGTGATTGGGGCGCGATTTTGCTGCGCGATGAGATGGGATATGAAAAGGGTGTTTATGCATCTGCATTTGCATCATTCGCCCTAGCGATGATCGTAAGTCGCTTCCTTGGTGATCGGGCACTTGATCACTTTGGACCAGCACGTTTAGTTCAACTTGGTGGCTACTTAGGTGGATCAATTTGGGGAATTGCTATGGCGATTGCAATTCCGATGTCAGATTCTTATCCGATACCAGCGCTGGTCATTGTAAATATTGGTTTTATCGCCGCAGGCCTTGGAATAGGTCCAATGTTTCCGGCATTCATTTTGGCGGCCAGTAAGACTCCTGGAATTGCTCCCGCAGTTGCGATTTCACGCGTGGGCGTAATTGGAATCGCAGGCTTCTTCTTTGGGCCAACAATTACAGGGATAATTTCGCAATTTACCAATCTTTCGATCGGCATGATTTATCC
>CANGVO010000048.1 GCA_947457445.1 Actinomycetota bacterium
ACTTATTTAAATGATACTGATAGCTGGAATAGTTTAGTAAGAGATGGATTTTTCCAAACTTCCGATATGGGAGAGCTTCGCGATGGAAAATTGATCATCATGGGTCGCAGTGATGATGTGATTATTACGGGTGGAGAAAATATCTCTCTCACACAAGTTGAAAAGATTATTCACGAGACTTTCACCGGTGTTCAATGCGCTGCCTTTGCAATTGCAGATAACCAATGGGGGCAGGCGCTTCACTTGGCGATTGCCGGACCGATTCAACCAGATCAATCTGCGATTAACGAATATCTCTCTTCACATATTTCGATGGCGGCGAAGATAAAGAAATTCATTTATATAGATGAACTACCGCGAACTGCTCTAGATAAAATTGATCGCCCGAAGTTAACTGCAATTGCGCAGGGAGATTCCCGATGAGTTCGGTAAGTAAATGGATCGTCGGCGCCCGTCCCCGCACACTGCCTGCAGCAATAGCGCCCGTTTTAGTTGCCACCGCTTACGCAGGCGATCAGTGGAACCCGTGGCGCGCATTGCATGCCCTGATTGTTAGTTTGGCGCTTCAAATTGGCGTCAACTATGCAAATGATTATTCCGATGGAATTAGGGGCACTGATGATTCACGCATCGGACCAACTCGTTTAACCGCGAGCGGTCTGGCAAAACCAAATCAGGTAAAGAACGCTGCGGCAATTTCTTTTCTAGTTGCAGCAATTTTTGGACTATCGCTGGCGAGTGTTACAACATGGTGGTTGATTCTTGTTGGTGCAGTAGCGATCGCTGCAGCTTGGGGTTACACGGGAGGCAAGAACCCATATGGCTATAAAGGTTTGGGTGAAATTTCCGTCTTTTTATTCTTTGGTGTTGTTGCAACTGTTGGTACTTACTTTGTCCAAACAGAAGAAATTAATTTGCAAATTTTAATTGTGTCGATTCCGATGGGTTCATTAGCGTGTGCCATTTTGGCTATTAATAATATGCGCGATCGTGCCCAAGATGAGATCGTCGGAAAGAAAACATTGGCAGTTCGATTGGGCGACCGAGGAGCACGTCGGCTTTACATCGCGCTCTTGATTTCAGCTCACATCTTTGCGCTTTTAACATTTAAACCTGCCGTCCTGCTAACCCTGTTAACCGTGCCGCTAACTTGGAGTTTGGCACGCGGCGTAGCCGGTGGCATCTCTGGTGCGCAATTGATCCCGTATTTAGCCAAGACTGGAAAGTTGCAACTGACCTTTGCCGCCCTTTTTGCGCTCGGCTTAGCCTTCTAACATTCGCTAGAATAAGGTCATGATTAAGTTGCAAGCGATAATTTTAATTTCCTCACTTATTTTAACTTTGTACTCATTTATCGACTGCGCGCGCCGAGATGATTCATTGCTAAATAAGTTGCCTAAATGGGGTTGGCTGCTACTAATTCTTTTGCTTTCACCATTTGGAGCTATTGCTTACTTGGCAATCGGTCGCGTGCGTCGTGAAAAAGGTCCACGTCCGCCAAAACGTCGCATCTTGCCACCTGATGATGATCCAGATTTCCTACGCAAGCTTTAATACTTATTAAATTAAAGTCCGCTGTAAGTGTGCTTTCCCGTTCCCCAGACATTTACATAAACGTAGTTAAACAAGAACGTTGATCCTGCAAACAAGCAGAGCCAAGCAGCGCGCTTGCCGCGCCAACCAATTGTTACGCGGGCATGAAGGTATGCAGCGTAAGCAACCCAGGTGATAAAGGCCCAAGTTTCTTTTGGATCCCAGCCCCAATATCTGCCCCACGCGCTTTCGGCCCAGATTGCCCCAGCGATTACTGCAAATGTCCAAAGCGGAAAAACAAATGCAACTAAGCGATATGAAAGCTGATCTAGCGTTTCCAAATCTGGCAAACGTTTCGCCCAAGCTTTTCGTTCACCGCGTGATTCCATAGCCTCCAAATACAAATACGCTCCAGCAATAACATTTGCAAGCAAGAAAACGCCACCGGAAATAATTGCGGCAATAACATGGATAACCAGCCAAGTAGATTTCAACGCTGGAACAAGTGGGGCGCTATCGCGATAGAGAAGTGTGATTGCGGTTCCAAGAGTTAGCAAAACAGAAATTGAGATAAATAGTCCGAGCCATCGAAGATCATATTTACGAAGCGCAGCTAAATATGCTCCAGTGAAAGCCAGTGCACCGGTGATTGAGAATTCATACATATTTCCCCAAGGAACATGCTTGGCAGAAACTCCGCGCGCAATAACTCCGCCCAATAGCAATATGAATCCTAGGATCATCATTGCTGTTGCGATGCGCGCAGCACGTTCGGTGCGTGTGTAATCCAAAGTTTTTGTTTTTAGAGAGCCCTCAGTGTTTTCACTTTGATCTGGAGTTCTAACTGCCCAAGCGGTTTCAAAGGCGTGTGCGAAGAATGAGAGAGCGAAAACGCCCATCGCCGAATAAATAAAGTAATTCGAAATATAAGCCCACGTAATCTGCATTTATTTCTCTTCTCTCAAATGGGCGACGAATTTTTCAACTTCGGCTGTTAAGCCAGGTGCACTATTCTTAGCCAGTCCAGCAACTTCTACAACTCCAGTTGGTGTGATCCTGATCCAAATTCGACGACGTCTGCCAAAGAGTGAGGCAAGTAATCCAAGGATTGCCGCTATCGCACCGTATAACGCATACGATTTTCCAGGGTCATCAACTATCTGCAGATTTATCCAAGGGACGACCGTTTCGAATGTAATTGATCCTTCTGGATAGGTAAATGTCTCACCGGGCTTAAGCGAATCAAGTGCGATTCGCCTCATCTTTGTTGTGTCCATGCGATAAACAGATTGTGGAATTCCTGAATCTAAACCTAAATCACCTTGCCAGATTGAGAAGAGCAGCTTTGGGTTGAGCAGTTCTGGAAATACGGAAATTCCACCGTTTGCGCCATCTCGTTCATAAGTTGGCAAGAAACTGGCGACGAAGCCAAGTTGTGGATTGCCATCTGGAACTTTGATTGCACCTATTGATCGCAAATTTCCATCTTGTGGCAGAAAAGGAACTGGACCTTGCAAAGCAACCGCTCCCGTTGAATCCCGAACCGTGACAATCGGTGAATAACCATTGGCTTGTAAATAAACACGTGTATTTCCAAAAGTAAGTGGGCTATTTACCTTTAACGTCTTTATTTCCGATGTTTTCTCGCCGGGATTGGTAACCCGAACAGTGGCGGTGTAATCCTGAGGGGCATTTGTGAGCGCATCATATTTAGCAACAAAATCAATAACTTCAATAATAAAAGGTTGTACAGATTCTTCATTTACCAGTTTGCCGAATGAGAGTGTGTCATAAGAAGTGGGAATACTTATAAATCTTTCTCCTTTATTTACAATCGCTTCGCCGCGCATGCCAAATAAAGATCCAATACTTACACCCAATAAAATAAGAATTAGCGATAAATGAAACAGTAAGTTGCCGGTTTCGCGTAAGTAACCTTTCTCAGCAGAAATACTCTGATCTTCAATGCGGACTCTAAAACGATTCTTCTTAAACCACTTCTTTGCTGATTCAAGTTCTGAACCGCGTCCAGCAAATTCTTGGAAAGCTTCCATTCGCGATAAGTTGCGCGGAGTTGCTGGCGGTTGTGCGCGCATCGATTTGTAATGTTCTAGGGTGCGCGGCAATACGCAGCCAATTAGTGAGATGAAAAGCAAAATATAAATTGCGCTAAACCAAGGTGATGAATAAACCGTAAATCCCGAAAGTCGATCAATCCATCTCGCTAATTCCGGACTATCAATAAAGTATTGCCGAACCGCCATTGGATTTTGAGATCTCTGCGGGATTAATGAACCCGGAATAGCCGCTAAACCAAGCATCATCAAAAGAATTAAGGCTGTGCGCATACTGGTTAATTGACGCCAGAAATAGCGCAGTAACCCAACTGTTCCTAACTCGGGAATGTTTATCTCTTGGGTCATCAAATCACCGGTGCGAATTCTGTAATCATCGAACGAAGAGAGATCATCAAATCGGTCCATATTCCAAGTAGTTGAGCAATTCCAATCAGAATCAGCAATGCTCCACCAATTTTGGAGATTAGATCTCCGCGTTTTGTTAAGTAGCGACGTAGTCGCTCAGATTTATCTAAGAAGAGTCCAGATGCAATAAAGGGTGCACCAAGTCCAATGCAGTAACCAAAGGAAAGAATGGCACCGCGCACTGCACTTGATTCCTGAAATGCCAAAGTTTGTACTGTCGCAAGTGCAGGTCCAATGCACGGAGTCCAACCGATTCCAAAAAGAAAGCCCAGCAGAGGTGCGCCGATTAGTCCGCCATTAGTTGCAATTTTTGGTGAGAATGTTCGCATCATCGGAAAGCGACCCATAAAGATAAATCCTAGGAAAATAGTTATCACTCCAAGAATTCGGGTTATAACTTCTTCATTCGTTGAGATACTAGATCCAATTCCACCGAAGAGTGCTCCGTAAGAAATAAATAAAACACTGAAGCCAAGTACGAAAAGCGAAGAACCAATTAAGACTCTGCCTTTAGCCTTGGAATATCCTGCAGCAAAAGAAAGGTAACCCGGTACTAGCGGTAATACGCAAGGCGATATGAAGGAGATTAATCCTGCAAGTAGCGCAATAGGGAAAGCAACCAAGAGAAATCCGCCCGCTAACTGATCTACAAAGAAGCTGGTCATTCTGCTTCCAGCTTTCTGATCAACTTACTTAAGGAAGTAAGAGTTACTTCACCTGAAATACGAGCCGCAACATTTCCATTTTTATCAATTAGCACTGTAGATGGAATTGCATTTGCGGGAAGTGTTCCTTTAAAGCCGATGAGTAAGGAATCATCTATAAATGTTGGGTAAGGCATAGCTAGACGTCGCGCGAAAGCTTCCGCTGTTGCAGGGTTATCGCGAGTTAAAACTCCTAAAAATTGAACTTCCGGATACTGATTTGAAAGTTCGATGAGCGTTGGTATTTCGGCACGGCAAGGTGAACACCATGAGGCCCAGACATTTACGACGGCAACTTTTCCTGGATTAAAAGTAAATTCTTTTCCGGTCAAGGTCATGCCAGAAAGTTTTGGAGCCGCGCTTCGATCTCCTTGCGCAATTGAAGTAACCGCGCCACTGCCTTCAATAAAACTTACTTCGGCAACCGAACTACCTCCACCACATCCAGTTAGCAAGGCGGCAGAAATCAGCGCAAGTATGATTTTATTTAACTGCTTGCGCATTGATTCATTACTTCTTAGGCGGTAGCAAATGTGCGGCAGGCTCAGAATAAGAAAGGCCTGAAATCACACCTTCGTCATCGAAGTGAATGCTCGTAACTGATGCAAGGGTGCATTCTCGTTTGCGCGGGTCGTGCAACATTGATCGACCTTCGATTGCGCTTCGGGTAATCCAGATCGGAAGTTGGTGTGAGACAACAATTGCATCTTTACCGTTGGCTGCTTTATGAGCAGCAAAGATTGCGGCGAACATTCGATTAATTTGTTGATCGTACGGTTCTCCCCAAGATGGTTTCCAGGGATTGTATAAATGGCGCCATGCAGCAGGATGCTTCAATATTCCACTGCCTGGCTCGAAACTCTTTCCTTCAAAAATATTTCCAGCTTCTATTAAACGTTCATCAGTTGTGATTTCAATTCCGTGTGCTCTAGCAATGGGAGCCGCAGTTTCTTGTGCGCGTTGCAGAGGTGAAACATGTAGCGCACCAAGATCAACACTCTTTGACCATTCACCCAATACTTCAGCCATTTGTTGACCACGTGCTGATAAACGCCAACCAGGTTGACGGCCATAGAGAATTTTCTGTGGATTTTCGACTTCACCATGACGTGCGACGTGGACTGTTGAACTCATGGTGCTAAGCATAAAGCGTCTTTCGGGTGAGCAATATCGCTCATAATCGCTAAGGTTGTACCTATGTCAATCAAGCAGCAACGAGCGGCTTTTTTCGACGTTGATAACACTTTGGTGCGCGGCTCGACCATCTATTTTCTTGGACGCGGCATGTACCAGCGGGGCTTTTTCACCAAGGCCGATATCTCGAGATTTGTTTTAGCCAATCTGAGATTTCGCTTAACGGGAACTGAAAAGCAAGATGAAATAAATCGATTCCAAAAATCTGCTCAAGATTTTATTGGCGGCCACAATGTCACAGAAATCAACACGGTTGCCCAAGAGATTTATGACGAGTACGTATCCCCCGCACTTTGGGAAGGCACAATTGAAATTGCGCAACGCCACTTAAATGATGGTGTTGAAGTTTGGCTAGTAACTGCAGCACCTGAAGATATGGCAACACTTATCGCCCAACGTCTTGGCTTTACTGGAGCAATTGGCAGTAAGGCTGCAATCAAAGATGGTTTTTATACCGGTGAAATGAATGGACCTTTACTTCATGGCCGCGAGAAAGCAACTGCAATAAAGGAATTGGCGCGCGAACATGGGTTTAATCTTGAGGAATGTTTCGGTTATTCAGATAGCCATAATGATCTGCCGTTACTTTTAACAGTTGGAAAACCATCAGCAATTAATCCGGATGCAATCTTGAGAATTCGTGCACTTAAAGAAAAATGGCCAATTCACGATTTCCGCCGCATGCGTTTTATAAATCGTTTACTCGGCCCCTTGGTCTCGCGCGCGGCTTGGCTTGGTACTCGCCTAACACCGCGCCGCAAGTCTCGCTAGCTTCACCTTCAATTCGCGCCACGACCTCACTAGCCAGTAATGTAGGCAAGTTATGGAAACGCGCTCCTTTGCAGATTGCTTACGTACCTTGGATGACGCTGCCCTAATTTCGCTATTTGCTCATCGCCCTGATCTAGTAACTCCAGTTCCGCCAGATATCGCATCTCTTGCTGTACGTGCTACATCTGCGCCAAGCCTGGCGAGATCAATTGATTCGCTAAATGCATGGCAGTACCAAGTTCTTGAAGCCTGCGCAGTTGCAGCCGAACCATTTAATGAAAAACAAATTGCAGCACTGACTGACAAGGCAGCGCTATTTGTTATTCCAGGACTAATCGAAAGAGGCTTGGTTTACTCCGGAAAAGACGGTTTATACATCCCAACGACTTTGCGCGAAGTGCTCGGCAATGAAATTGCGGGCCTTGGCCCACAAACTATGGCAAAGCTTTCATTAAAGAAATTAGATGAAGCACCTGCTTCGGCGCAGAAAGCTTTGGATGCAATGGTTTGGGGACCACCTCGCG
>CANGVO010000049.1 GCA_947457445.1 Actinomycetota bacterium
AGCGATCGCCGGTGTTAGTACACCGCAACCTCCAAACTTATGGAGATTGATTTCTCTTTACGATCCAGATGCATTGATGATTGGCGTCTTAGTAACTGCTGTAGCGCTTTATATAAGAGGTGTCGTGATTCTGACTCGACGGGGAGACAAATGGCCTGTCGGTCGTACAGTTGCATTCGCACTGGGTATCAGTGCAATTGATTATGCAACGAGTGGTGGCATGGGTGTTTATGCGAAATTCTCTTTCGAATATCACATGATCGCCCACATGATTTTAGGAATGATTGCGCCGATCGGAATTGTTCTCGGTGCTCCAATTACTTTGGCTCTTCGCACATTGCCGCAGGGGCGAAATGAAGAAGAGCGCGGTGTGCGTGGCACCTTGATTGCGCTCTTACATTCCAAACCAGCAGGTGTATTTACAAATCCTGTTGTTATCTTGGCGCTATTCGATGGTTCACTCTTTGCCTTATATATGACGCCCCTTTTTGGAAACATGATGCAATCACATCTCGGACACCTTGCCATGAACGTCCATTTTCTTTTAGCCGGAATTCTCTTCTTCCATGTGATTATTGGAATCGATCCAAATCCGCGTAAGGTTCCACATATCGTGCGAATTGTTATTCTCTTTGCAGCAATGAGCATTCACGCCTTCTTTGCGGTCGCGCTGATTTCTACTTCCACAGTTATTGATCAAGGTTATTTCGCATCTCTGCAAACGCCTTGGAATCTTGATTTACTCGCAGACCAGCATGCGGGCGGATCAATCGCTTGGGCTATGGGCGAACTACCAATTTTGTTGGCACTTGTGGCAACCTTTATACAGTGGATGCGCGATGACAAGCGAGAAACAAAACGTATCGATCGCAACGAAGCTCGAATGGCTGCGATGGGTGAACCAGATGAGCTTGCTCAATACAATGCTTATTTAGCATCATTAGCAACGCGAGATTCGGAAAGAGAAAAATGAGTACCAACGATCTTTATGCAATTCCATCGGAGTACAACGATCTCCGCGAGAGCGTAAAAGCTTTGGCTGCAAAAGAAATTGCTCCGCATGCATCTGCTGTTGATGAAGAACACCGCTTCCCACAAGAAGCAGCGGACGCGCTATTAAAGGCAGGGCTTAGCGCCGCTCATGTTCCTACTGAATTTGGTGGAGAAGGTGCAGATGCACTTGCCGTAGTAATAATTATCGAAGAAGTCGCGCGCGTTTGCGGATCGTCGTCTCTAATTCCTGCTGTTAATAAACTTGGTTCCCTTCCACTTATGTTGGGTGGAAATAAAGAGCAGAAAGAACGTTGGTTGCCACAATTGGCTAAAGGAAAAGGATTTTCTTACTGTCTCTCCGAATCTGAAGCCGGTTCTGATGCTGCAGCTCTTAAAACAAAAGCCGAATTAAAAGGCGATAACTGGGTCATCAACGGAAGTAAGAAATGGATCTCCAACGCAGGAGTTTCTGAGTTCTACACAGTCATCGCTCAAACCGATCCAACTAAAGGATCAAAAGGAATAGCTGCATTTATTGTTGAAAAATCAGATCCTGGCGTTTCATTTGGCGCACCAGAGAAAAAGATGGGTTTTCGCGGATCGCCTACGCGTGAAGTTTATTTTGACAACGTAACTATCAGCGATGATCGCCGCATCGGTGAAGTCGGTAAAGGTTTTGCTCTTGCGATGGATACTTTGGATCACACTCGAATCACGATCGCAGCACAAGCGCTTGGTATTGCCCAAGGTGCACTCGATGTGGCTAGTAAATACTCACACGAACGTAAACAGTTTGGGAAAGAAATCTTTGATTTCCAAGGCATTCAATTTATGCTGGCAGATATGGCTATGAATATTGAGGCCGCTCGCCAATTAACTTATGCCGCTGCTGCACGTAGCGAACGTGGAGATAAGGACCTTAAATTTTTCTCGGCTGCAAGTAAAACCTTTGCCAGCGATGTAGCGATGAAAGTAACTCAAGATGCCGTGCAAATTCTTGGCGGATATGGATATGTATCCGACTATCCAGTTGAACGCATGATGCGTGATGCCAAGCTCACACAGATTTATGAAGGCACTAATCAAATCCAGCGCATCGTTATGGCGCGAAATTTACCTAGTATTTAAATTACTTGTTAAATCGCAGCAACAGATCAGGAGTTGCAGCAGCGCTAAGTGGAATATCAAAATCCTCACGCGGTAAATCTTCGCTAGATATTTCATCTGGATGAATTAGACCGATTGTCCAAGCTTTCATATTTGCCAACGTGCGATCGTAAAAACCACCGCCTTGCCCCAGGCGGTAACCAGATCGATCAATTCGTAGCGCAGGCACTATTACAAGTTCAATTTGTGAATTATCTGAAATAGCCGGTCCAGTTGGTTCAATTATCTTCTTTGAGAATTGGCTGGGCGACAACTCAGTATCGGAACCATTCCATCTAACCCATTCCAAATTTGTGCCAATGATTCGGGGCAAGAACAACGTTTTTCCATTCTTTAACAGCGCCGCATTTAATTCCTTAGTACTTGGTTCGTCTGCGTAAGAAATATAACTAGCGATATTTTCTGCTTTGGCAAACTCGATAGATGAGGCAAGGTATGCAAAAGAGTGATCTACATATCTTTCGCGTCGTTCAAAGCGATAGCGAGTACGGAGTTCAGATTTCTCACTCGATGCGCTCACGTAAATCCCCAATATTTGGATGCTAAAGAAGTATTGTTGCCGATTATGACAGACCGCACGCGCGTAGATGAGTTTCTCTCCTCTCTTATTGCAATCTGTCGACCACTAGAACCCTTCGATATGGCGCTCCTTGATGCGCATGGCGCAACTCTTGCTGAAGATATTTACGCAGGAGAACGTCTTGTACTTAAGGCTGGATCGAGAATTCGTTCTACTCAGATTGGTTTAGCGGCATCGATTGGACGAGATCATCTGCCAACTCGACCACATCCACGCGTTGTTGTTCTTTCTGCAGGTCCCGATTTAGTCGAACCCGGAAAAGAGTTAAAAGAGGGCGAAGAATTTGAAACCAATTCGTGGCTTCTAACGACAGCAGTCCGTGAAGTTGGCGCAGTCGCATATCGCGTACACACTATTCCAGATGATGAGGCCCAACTGCAGGCGGTAATTGAAGATCAGTTAGTTCGCGCTGATTTAATAATCATTAGTGGAGAACGCAAAGATGATTCATTTGATTTAATCACACGCACTCTTGCAGCGCTCGGTGAGATAACGACTGTTGATATCGCGATCGAATCCAGTGGTCGCCATAACTACGGTGTTATCGGACCAGATAAAACTCCGGTGGTCACACTGCCTGGTGATCCAGTGGCGGCATATATCTCTTTTGAATTATTTATCCGCCCGATGATACGAACTATGTTAGGTGCGGCCACAATTCACCGCCCATCAATTAAGGCAAAGTTAGAGAAGGCGATCACTTCATCCGGTGGTTACCGCTCATACATTCGCGCCGTGCTTTCCGAAGATGGCGCATCAGTAATGCCGCTACTTTCCCAAGGTTCAAGCGCCCAAGATGAACAAGCGACACTTTCTGACGCCAATGCTTTCATTGCGATCCCCGAAGGTGATGTAAACATTGCAGCCGGCAGCGATGTAACAGTTGTCGTGCTTGAACGTCGTTACATTTAAGGAAAGATAAGGGTCAGAAGATATGTCAGAGCACTGGCCGGTAATTCTCAGAAGTGAAGATTTAGCCCTTCGCCCTTTAAGAATGAGAGATCGCAAACGTTGGGCTCAATTGCGTGCTGAGAATAAAGATTGGCTGAGCTCGTGGGAAGCCACACTTCCACAAGTGCCGGGTGAAGATATCTCAAATAGCCTGCCCTCTTTCTTTGAAATGGTTCGCTGGCATAAACGCGAAGGTCGGCAGGGACGTTCGTATTCATTGGCGATTTGGCATGTAAATCAGCAAGGTTCGAATCTAATTGGGCAGATAACCATGGGCGGAGTCATGTACGGCGCAATGCGCGGTGCGCACATTGGATATTGGATAGATAAGGCGTATGCCAATCGTGGTTTTACTACTAAAGCCGTACTTGCGCTAACTGAATTTGGATTTGAACGGCTGAAATTGCACCGAATTGAAATAAACATCCGTCCCGAAAATGAGCCCTCAATACGCGTTGCCCAGAAAGCTGGCTATTTATTTGAAGGCTTGCGCCAACGATATTTACATATCGATGGAAGTTGGCGCGACCATCACTGTTACGTCAAAGAAAATTCTCGGGTTAATTAACCCTCTAAATCCACACTCTGAACGGGCTACTCCCTTAACCTTGGCACATCATGGCTTCAGGAATTATCTATCTAGCGATCATCGGCATGTGGGCGGCTTACTTCCTCCCACGCTGGGTGCACGATAGAAATGAGTTCTCGGGAAAGAGCGTTGAAAGATACAAGAGCGCACTTCGGATCGTCGCTAGCAATTCACCCGGCGGAAGTTCGGGTACCGGAGTAATTCACACCGATTTAGATCGTGAAGCAAAAATTGCTCAGCAATTAATGCGACGCAGAATTATTTTTTCTTTAATTATTATTTCTTTTGT
Organism: Actinomycetota bacterium; assembly: GCA_947457445.1. Classification (GTDB taxonomy): domain Bacteria; phylum Actinomycetota; class Actinomycetes; order Nanopelagicales; family Nanopelagicaceae; genus Planktophila. The sequence continues at coordinate 4,570 of CANGVO010000049.1, forward strand.
AATGACGATTGTGGGTGCAATGATGCAAACTCTCGCTATTTCATTTATTGGAATTCCAGCAGTGGGATTCATTCTTTATTTGGCGCATGTACGTCATCAATCCAACACCGATCGCGCACAGCGTCGTCGCGTAACGCAGTTGCATCGCAGCACCGCCGGAGTTTCTTCTACAAATTTATCTGAAGTAGTAGCACCAAAACAAAATACTGAACATTGGATTCCACTTTCTGAACGCGAACTCACGGGTGTAACAATTTTGCCTAAGGGAACAGCAGCCGCTCGTGGTGAGTGGCAACCAAATTCAATTCCGGTACCTACTTATGTAAACGCGGCGAAGGCAATCACACCAAAGCGTGTAATTGATTTGACCACGCCTGGCCAATGGAGTGAAGAACAAGAACGTATTGAGCGTGAAGCGCTGGCCGCGGCCGCTCCTTCGCGAGATGAAATCTTTGATCAACAGCTGGCCGATGAAGCTGTTGCTCGCCTTAAGCAAACTCGCGCCGCTAACGAATAAAGGTCAAATCCAAGAAGGCAGCCACATGCGGGCTTGCCATGCGTCGTATGTAATTACATCTCCAGTAAAGAGCGGTAAAAAGTAGATGAAATTCGCCAAAATCAAAAATCCACCCAAGCCCACTATTACATAAGTATTTCGCCTATTTTCAAAGTGCAGCAACGCGACATAAATACAATAAATAATTGCCAAGATCACGAATGGCTCAAAGACAATGGCGTAAAAACTAAACACGGTGCGCTTTTGAAAGAAAAACCACGGCAAGTATCCTGCTGCGATTCCAGCGACAATTACATTTAAAGGTGGCTCATAACGCTTAACTGCAAATGATTTAATCCAGAAACCAATTACAACTGCGATCGCAATTGTTCCTAACCACCAAAGGAATGGCGTTCCGAGCGCCAATACTTCTTGTGAGCATTGATCAGCACCACAATTCTTGGGTGTTTCATAAAAGAAAGATGTTGGCCTTCCCATGATCAACCAACTCCATGGATTGGCTTGATAGGAATGTTTCTCAACAAGTCCGGTATGAAAGCCCAACATTTGTGAGTGATAGTGAATAAACGAAGTAGCTATATTTTCTGAATAATCGCGGGCCCAGCCAAGGCTGCTAACAAACCAACCTGTCCAAGAGGCTAGGTAAATTGATATTGGCACTATCGCGTACTGCACAGAAGTTTTAATTGTAGGTCTAATTAAATCTTTACCTGTGTTGTGAGTAAAGGTTCGATAAATTGCTACGACCCCAAAGAGCGCTAAATAATAAAGTGCGCTCCATTTCGTAGATATGGCCAAGCCAAGTGCAATGCCCGCCCACCAATGCCAACGCATGAGAAATAAGTAAGTAGATAGCAGAACAAAGAAGGATAGAAAAATATCTAGAAGTGCGGTACGTGAATGTACTAGCGCCAAACCATCGACCGCCATCAGGAAACTTGCGGCGATAGTCAGAAATGAATTTCGAAATAGGCGCTGTGCAATTAAGGCAATTAGCACAATCATTGCCGTTCCTAATATTGCGCCGCTAAAGCGCCATCCAAATTCATTGTCGCCGAATATCTTGATTCCTATAGCAATTAGCCATTTGCCGATAGGCGGATGAACAACAAATTCAGGGCCATCACCGGCGACTTCAACACCATGAGCTAAATAATCCCGGGCGCCATCGACGTAATAAACTTCATCGAAAACAAATCCTTTGGGAGTCCCCAAATTAATTAACCGCAAGGCCAGACTGATTAACGCGATCGCGCCAACGTAGATGCGGGTTTTCACAGGCTTAGCGTACTGAGAGGATGTACCCGTGGCACTAACGATGGCGGCAACTCCTCTGGGAAATCCAGGTGATGCAAGCCCACGCCTAAAAGATGCAATTGCTGCCGCCGAAATTATCGCAGCCGAAGATTCACGTCGCTTTCATCGTTTATGTTCAGATATTGGCGTTACATTCACCGGGCGAGTAATTTCTTTTTTTGACGGTAACGAAACTGAACGCAGTGAAGAAATTTTGCAATATCTTCACGCGGGTAAGAATGTATTGGTTGTTTCGGATGCGGGAATGCCAACAATTAGCGATCCAGGATTTCGTTTAGCGCGAGATGCCATGGCCCAAAATCTAGAAGTCAAAGTGATACCTGGACCAAGCGCTCCGGTGATGGCAGTTGCATTATCTGGACTGGCAACTGATCGTTTCTCTTTTGAAGGTTTTACACCTCGTGCACTTGGGGCACGACAGGCAGTATTTGAATCATTGCGCTTTGAAGAACGCACCATGGTTTTCTTTGAAGCTCCACATCGCCTCGTGGAATCATTGCAAGATGCCGCAGCTATTTTTGGGAACGAGCGACGTGGAGCAATCTGTCGCGAGATGACCAAGACATACGAAGAGACTATCCGCGGCTCTTTAGCCGAATTATTGGATTGGGCAAATAGCAAAGAAGTGCTTGGTGAAAT
>CANGVO010000050.1 GCA_947457445.1 Actinomycetota bacterium
ATGCGCCATCTAATTATTGAAGCATCTAGCCATGCCATGACTTTGCACCGTCTAGAAGGCGCACACTTTGCAATCGCGGCTTTCACTAATTTAACCCAGGATCATTTAGATTTTCACGGTGATATGGAAAGTTACTTTGCGGCTAAGTCAGCACTTTTTCACTATACATTTGCAGACCTTGCTTTCATAAATATAGATGACTCTTACGGTGCCAAATTGGCAACGATTACTGAATTGCCCGTAATCTCCATTTCGCGCAATAATCAAAGTGCGATTTGGCACTTTATTGAAATTGATTCAGAATCAAAACGAGTTGCGCTAAAGATTCGTGGTACCGGTGGCATTCTTATCGAGACTTCTACTCGATTACGTGGAGGATATAACTTCGATAATCTCTTAATGGCAATCGCTATTGCCGTTGAATTGGGCGTCGACCCAATCGATATCGCTGCGATCGTTCCCGATCTGCGCGGTGCGGCTGGTCGGCTTGAAGAGATATCAATTGGGCAAGAATTTACTGCGCTGGTTGATTACGCACATACCCCTGACGCTGTTTCTAGTGTTTTGGAATCGATCCGTGAGTTTACAAAGGGCAAAGTAATCGCTGTATTAGGTTGCGGGGGAGACCGCGATCCAGGTAAACGCCCCCTCATGGGACAGGCACTTATATCTGGTGCCGATGTTGCGATCTTTACAAGTGATAATCCAAGGTCTGAAGATCCAAGTGTAATTTTGCAGGCGATGTGCAAAGGAATAAATGTCGTTGGCCCTTCACAAATAGTCATAGATCGCGCTGAAGCTATTCAATATGCGGTTTCACTTGCCATGACAGGCGACACCGTTGCGATTCTGGGTAAGGGACATGAACAAGGACAAGAGATCTTGGGAAAGACAATTGATTTTGATGATCGGGCTTATTTAGCTAAAGCAATCGAGGCTAAGCGATGATTAATCTGCGCGCTTCAGAAATTGCAAAAATCGTCCGCGGAGAATTAGTCGGTGATGATGTTGCGGTTACGTCTGCACCAGTATTCGATTCAAAGGCAGCTAAGCCAGGTTCAATTTTTCTAGCGCTGAAGGGTGAAAAGGTAGATGGCCACAGCTACATAGAAAGCGCTTTTGCAAACGGCGCAGTATTAGCCTTTGTAACTGTTGCCTCAGCAAATCGTTGCATTGTCGTTCCAGATGTCATGAGCGCGCTAAATCTTTTGGCCGCTCACGTGCGCGAGGTTTTAAAGGACCTTACGGTAATTGCACTTACAGGTTCACAAGGCAAGACCACGACGAAAGATTTATTGCAACACATCCTGGAATCAGTCGGCAAGACGGTTGCTCCTGTTGGAAATTTCAATAATGAACTCGGAACTCCGATTACCCTTTTGCAATGCGATGAAAACACCAAGTTCTGTATTTTGGAAATGGGTGCTCGCCATGTTGGCGATATCGCGACGCTGTGCAAAATGGCTAAACCAAATATAGGTATGGTCTTGCGCGTTGGTACCGCTCACATTGGAGAATTCGGATCAGCAGAAGCTGTCGCGACTGCAAAATCAGAAATGATTTCATCCCTTGAAGGCTCTGCGATCGCCATCCTTGGCCAATACGACGATTTCACTAAAGAAATGAGTTCGCTCCACAACGGCAAGTTGTTGACTTTTGGTGAGACAACTTCAGCGGATGTACGTGCTACTGATATAGAAATTCGCGAAGGACGCCCTCACTTCGACTTAGTTACACCTGCTGGACGTGCAGCAGTGGGTCTTCGAATCGTTGGTATTCATCAAGTAGCCAACGCACTTGCCGCGGCAGCGGTCGCATCGGCGCTGGGTGCTTCTATAGATTTAATTGCCGGAGCGCTTTCTACCGCAGAAGTTAATAGCAAGTGGCGAATGCAGATCCATGAATTCAACGGTTTTGTTTTAATCAATGATGCCTATAACTCAAGCCCAGAGTCTGCCGAGGCCGCTCTGCGAACCTTGGTTCTCTTTGCCCAAGAACGCGGTGGTCAATCATGGGCATTTCTGGGAAAGATGCACGAACTCGGCGCGTCATCACGAGAACGCCACGCGGCTATTGGCACCCTTGCCTTGGAACTTGGTATCGATCATTTGGTCGGCATCTCAAGCCCAGAGTATGCCGAAGCGGTTGGAGCAAATTCTGCGATGACGGTTCATCTCTTTGAAAGTAAAGAGGATTCACTTTCATTAGTCGATCAGATGAGATCGGGTGATGTGATCTTAGTGAAAGCATCTCGCGCGGAAGCATTTGAATTTCTTGCGGAAGAAATTTCATCCAAACTTGAGGCGATCGCTGTAGATTCAGAAGAAGAGGAGCGTTAGCCAAGAATGAGACAGATTCTAATTGCGGGCTCTATCGCCTTATTCTTCTCACTCTTTGGGACCCCGGTACTAATTAGATTTTTAGCTCGCAGAGGTTATGGCCAGATCATTAGAGATGATGGGCCTTCATCTCATCACACCAAACGCGGAACGCCAACTATGGGCGGAATTATCATCATCTTCTCTGCAGCGGCAGCATATTTCATAGCCCACTTATTAACTGGAAATGCAATTAGTACATCGGCCCTATTGGTTCTAGGCCTCATGGCATCTCTTGGTTTTGTTGGATTCTTGGATGATTGGTTAAAAGTCTCTCGTCAGAAATCATTAGGGTTAAACGCGAAACAGAAAATTCTTGGCCAAGTTCTCTTTGCAGCTGCATTCGGTTATTTAGGAATTCACTTTCCTGACGGGGACGGACTAACCCCGATCTCGCAGAATCTATCAACCGTTCGTGATACTTCAATAGTGCTTGGTACGGCGCTGGTGGTTGTTTGGGTAGTTTTGATGGTTACTGCAACAAGTAACGGAGTAAATCTCACTGACGGTTTAGACGGATTAGCAACCGGTGCTGCAGTAATGACATTTATTGCCTTTATTTTGATTGGTGTCTGGGAATTCGGACAGAGTTGCGCAGTATCGCCAGGTGCAAACTGCTACTTAGTGAGAGATCCACTCGATTTGGCAGTTCTATCTGCAGCACTCGCTGGTTCTTGTGCAGGATTTTTATGGTGGAATGCATCACCAGCAAAGATATTCATGGGGGATACGGGTTCGCTTGCGCTAGGTGGCGCTCTTGCTGGAATTGCGACATCGCTTCGAATCGAATTGTTATTGATTCCGCTCGGTGGACTTTTCGTGATTATCAGTGCTTCAGTAATTTTGCAGGTTGTCTACTTCAAGATAACGGGAGGCAAGCGGATCTTTAAAATGGCACCACTTCAACATCACTTTGAATTAATGGGTTGGGGAGAAGTAACGATCGTTCTTCGTTTCTGGATAATCGCTGGTCTTTGCGTTGCAGCTGGGCTTGGGCTCTTCTACGCACAATGGGTCAGCAACTAAGTACGGTGCGGTATGGCAATTAATTTTTCCGGAGAGCGCGTACTTATACTTGGTGCAGGCGTAACTGGACTTGCCGTAGCGCGTTCGCTTGCTAAACGTGGAGCACTGATCTCGATTGCCGACGATCAATTGAGTGATGTAAGTGGTTTCGCTGTGGCTCATCCAAATTCGTATGAAGTTAAAAACTTTGACTTAATTGTTGTTTCACCTGGGTGGAAACCTGATCACTCGATTATTACAAAAGCCAAATCTCACGGTGTAAAAATCACTAATGAAATCGATCTTGCTTGGTCGCTGCGAGCAGATTTAGCCCCAAATCAAAGGTGGGTTGCTCTAACCGGTACAAATGGCAAGACATCAACGGTTGAATTGACGGCGGCCATGCTTCGCGAAGGCGGTATTGCGGCAGTTGCATGTGGAAATGTTGGAACAACGGTTTTGGAATCTGTAGAAAGTTCTGAAAATTATGATGTCCTGGTCTTAGAACTCTCATCATTTCAATTGCACTGGTTGCGTGAAGCCACCTTTGTAGCAACCGCAATCCTAAACATTGCACCTGACCATGTTGACTGGCACGGAGATTTTGAAAGTTATGCTGATGCGAAGATGTCAATATTAGATCGAACAAGTACAGGGATCTTCAATGCAGGCGACGCCGAAGTATTAACAAGAGCATCTCGGTGGCAGGGGCGTAAAGTCTTCTTCTCACTAGACACTCCTGGACCAGGAGAAATCGGAATTGTTGAAGAACTGTTAGTTGATCGCGCATTTGTTATTGACCCACAAGAAGCGGCAATGCTCGCCGAAGTCATTGATGTAATCCCGACCGTCCCACACAACGTTTCAAATGCTCTTGCAGCAGCTGGTCTTGCCCGCGCAGTCGGAGTGGACCACGAATCGATTCGTCGAGCCATTCAAAGCTTTAAACCAGGTCGCCACAGAATTGAAACCATCCTAAGCAAAGATGGAATTACTTGGATTGATGATTCAAAGGCAACTAACCCCCACGCCGCGACAGCATCACTACTTGCGACTTTATCTACGGTCTGGATCGCTGGCGGGCTAGCAAAAGGCGCACAGATGCATGAGTTAATTCAAAGATGTAAATCGAGGATAAAAACTGCAATTTTAATTGGCGCAGATCGCGAATTAATTGCAGAGGAACTGCGTAGCCAAGCGCCAAGTGTTGAAATTATCTACATCGAACCTGATGCAAATTACGTAAAGGGTGGCCCGAGTAATTCATTTATGGAGTCGGTAGTTGCTGCGGCTAAATCGCGAGCCAGTGCGGGCGACACGGTCTTGCTGGCACCCGCGTGCGCGTCTATGGATCAATTCATTTCGTACGGCGATCGCGGTGATCGTTTTGCATCAGCGGTACTGAAGGAGAACTCATGACAAAGGCCGGCCAAAAGTTTCTGGCAAAGCCAGTAAACAACTTCTATATATTGGCCGTGAGTGCTTTATCGCTTTCGGTAATTGGTTTGGTTATGGTCTTTTCAGCATCTTCAATTCATTCCTTAGATACCAAAGGGAACGCCGTAGGTATCGTTCTTCGGCAATTTGCATTCTTTGTAATTTCAATTCCGCTCGCCGCTTTTCTATCGCAACGTACATTGCTGCAGTGGCGCTTACTGGCAAGGTTTGGACTTCTCTTATCAACAGTAATTCTCTTGGCCTTGCAAATTCCAGGAGTCGGCAAAACAGTAAATGGAAATACCAACTGGATAGCTCTGCCTTTTGTGGATGTGCAACCAAGCGAGTTAGCAAAATTCTTTTTGATTCTTTGGGCTGGCTACATGTTGTCAAACCAAGAACGCGCGGGAAAATCACGCATTAATGTCTTTGCTCTAATTGGACCTGGATTTGCACTAGTCATGCTGCTTGTAATGCTTGGGCATGACTTGGGAACAACGTGTGTGATCGCTGCAATTCTTGGAGGAATGTTATTTGTCTCCGGAATTGAGCTGCGCATTTTCGGATCAATCATCGCCGTCGGGGCAATTGCATTCGCGGCACTAATTGTCACGGCAAGTTATCGACTGGATCGGTTCCTGGTAGTGCTGGATCCATTTGCGGCCGAGGATTATAAAAATGCCGGCTGGCAGCCCGCCCACAGTTTGCTAGGGCTCGCTACTGGTGGAATTTTTGGGGTTGGCTTAGGTGGTAGTCGCCAAAAATGGGGAAACTTGGCTGAGGCTCACACAGATTTTATTTTCGCGGTTATTGGTGAAGAACTTGGATTGCTCGGAACTTTAGCGGTTCTACTTTTGCTAGCTGCTTTAATTTATTCAATCTTTAAAATTGCGCTTCGGTGTAAAGATCCGATGTCTCGGTACGTTGGTGCAGGTATTGGTTGTTGGATCGCCATTCAAACAATTCTTAACGTTGGATCGGCCACAAGCGTTTTGCCAGTCGTGGGAGTGACTTTGCCATTCGTCTCATACGGTGGCTCGGCGTTGATCTCTCTCTATATCGCTTTGGGATATGTATTCGGAAGCGCTTTGCGTGATCCAGAAGTGAAGGATGAACTACAAAAGGCTATTGAACGGCGTAGATTACGCACATCATGAAGATTGTCTTTGCCGGTGGCGGAACTGCGGGTCATATTGAGCCAGCGCTAGCGGTGGCGCGGCTCTGGCAACAGAACCACCCAAATGATGAAATTAAATTTATTGGAACCGCCAGTGGGTTAGAAAATCATTTAGTGCCAGCGGGCGGTTTTAAATTAAGCCACATCCCGAAGGTAGTTATTCCAAGAAAAGTATCTCTAAAATTCTTTAATGCGCCGCCGACTTTAATCAGATCATTTATTGCAGCACGTAAATTATTAAAAGGGTCTGATCTCTTAATTGGTTTCGGGGGATATGTTTCGGCGCCGGCGTATCTAGCGGCGAAGTCATTGAACATTCCATTCGTCGTTCATGAAGCTAACGCCAAGCCAGGCTTCGCTAATCGACTAGGTGCTCGGCTTACTCCTTATTGTGCAATTGCCCAATCCGTAACTAAGGGTTCTCTTGAAAAGGCGTTGATTACAGGAATTCCACTGCGCGCTGATGTCGCTCATGCTCTGCAACAGAGTGCAACAGACTGGAAGGCTGCGCGCACTCGAGCCAAGAGCGCACTTGGTTTTTCACCAACCCAACCTTTGATTCTTGCTTTCTTTGGTTCTCAGGGATCTGTAGCGCTAAATAAGGTCATATCGCAATCCTTGCCATCATTGCTTGCCAATGGTTCACAATTGCTTCACGCGGTCGGCAAACTAAACGCCCTGCCTGCAGTGCAAGAGCGCTATAAATCAACGCAATATATTGAAGATATGGCAACAGCATATTTGGCTGCAGATTTGATCATTAGCCGCAGTGGAGCAATTTCATGTTCGGAAATAAATGCACTAGGCAGATACGCGCTCTTTATTCCACTTCCAATCGGCAACGGAGAACAAAGCTTTAACGCTGGCTCACTCGTCTCACAAGGCAGAGCAGAAGTTTTAGAGCAGAACCGCTTTACTTCGGATTGGGTTAAC
>CANGVO010000051.1 GCA_947457445.1 Actinomycetota bacterium
TACCGCTACGCCCACGCCAGCCATTCTTTGATCAGCAATCAGCCTCGAATCTTTGGTAAATGATTGCACTGCAACCAAGGCACTTAACAATGCGATTGGAATTAGCGAGTTAATTTTTAAGATTCGAGGATGGGAAAGCAATCTATTCGGCACGCTATGTCCGATGAATTTAAGGACGAAAGCCAAGAAACTGGTGCCGATAACCGCCAGCCAAAATGGGTCGAACATCTCTATTTCCATATGCTTGCTCGCATTCCAAAAAAGACTGCAAGCAGCGCAGTGGTGATAATTGGAATACCCGGAACAAAATAAGGAGTCATCGCTAGGGCTAATGCACAAGCCGCAACCGCCAATAAGCGATCCGTCTTATTTACCAACCGTGGCCAAAGCAGACCCAAAAATGCTGCCGGAACCGCGGCATCTAGACCCCAAGCTGCAGGATCACCCATCGCCTGCGCGCCAAGTGCGCCAGCTAAAGTAAAAATATTCCAAAAGACAAACACGCCAAAACCTGTGAGCCAAAATCCTTGGCGCATCTCGCGCAATCCGATTTTTTCTTGCGACAAGGCAACACCGGTAGATTCATCAATAGTAATTTGTGCGGCAAAGATTCGACGCAGCCCTTTTACATTTAGAACGGGCGCCATCCGAAGTCCATATAAAGTATTTCGAACGCCCAATAAAGTTGCTGTGGCAATTCCACTTATTGCGCTTCCTCCAGCACCTAGAACTCCGACTACTGCAAATTGCGATGCGCCGGTAAAAGTTAGAAGCGAAAGCAGGCAGCTCTGCCAAACAGAAAATCCTGCGGCGACCGAGGCGGCGCCAAAAGCAATTCCATACGCGCCAACCGTTAGGGAGACGCTCAGGGATTGCGCAGCCGTGGCGCGGTTCACTCTAGACACGGGTGCATTCTGCCCTACATATCCTCAGTGAGGTAGCGCGTTCTCTATAGGGTTTCGCCTATGAGCCAGGAAATAATCTTTCGCGACGACGTAACTGTTGAACTTGTTAAATCCAGCGCAAGCGATGCCGATGTTATTTGGGCAGCGCGAGTTTCAACCGCAGGAGAGCAATCGCTAGATGAAATCGGTGAAGATCCTGCTCGTTCAGCCGGGTTGATCAATTACCTAGCTCGCGAACGGCACGGTTCTCCATTTGAACATACTTCTATGACATTTTTCATTAGCGCGCCAATATTCGTTTTCCGCGAATTTATGCGCCATCGCATTGCTTCTTATAACGAAGAATCTGGTCGTTATCGTGAACTAAAGCCGGTTTTTTATATTCCATCTAAAGAGCGAAAACTTGTGCAAGTTGGAAAAACTGGTGCATATACATTTGAGGACGGAACTAAAGAACAATTCGATGTAACTATAAAGGCTATGAAAGATGCTTATATCGTTGCGTATGAGAGCTATCAGAAAATGCTTGATGCCGGTGTTGCTCGCGAGGTTGCACGTGCAGTTCTACCAGTTGCCACTTACTCATCAATGTATGTAACCATGAACGCTCGTGCACTAATGAATTTTCTTTCACTTCGCACGGCACGCGAAGGATCACATTTCCCAAGCTATCCGCAACGCGAAATCGAGATGGTTGCCGAGAAAATGGAAGCCGAATTCGCTAAATTAATGCCGCTTACCTATGGCGCATTCGAAAAATCTGGACGAATCGCACCGTAAAACGGTAGGTTTCACCCATGGAAATCGCCGCACCATTTGGACGCATGCTCACCGCAATGGTGACCCCTTTCGATAAGGACGGCAAAATCGATTGGCCAGGTGTTGAAAAGTTAGCGGCACATTTAGTCGCAAACGGTCATGACGGTATTGCAGTAAATGGAACAACCGGCGAAGCTCCAACAACAAAATCTTCGGAAAAAGAAGAGATCATCAGGGTTGTCAAAGATGTAGTCGGGCCAAAGATTTACGTAGTCTCTGGTGCAGGCGATAACGAAACTGAATATTCAATCAATCAAGCAAAGCGCACCGAAAAAGCCGGCGCTGATGGTTTGTTAGTTGTGGCTCCGTACTACAACAAGCCGCCACAAGCAGGTGTAGCAGCGCACTTCAAAGCCGTGGCTAGCGCCACAGATTTACCGCTAATGATGTATGACATTCCAGGTCGTTGCGGAATTGAAATTGAGCCCGACACGATTGTTAGTCTTTTCGAGCACCCACAGATCGTGGCTCTCAAAGATGCCAAAGGAAATGTGGCATCTACTTCTTGGGTAATTAAGCGTTGTGGAATCCCGGTTTACTCAGGCGATGACATTTTGAATTTGCCTTTGCTTTCAGTTGGCGCAGTCGGCATGGTTTCAGTTTGCGGACATACCGTCGGTAAAGATCTGAAAGAGATGTTAAATGCTTGGTTTGCTGGCAATGCAGCGCGCGCTCTTGAGATTCATCAGAAATTGCTTCCGGTCTTCACCGGCACTTTCCGCACGCAAGGTGCAATCTTGACTAAAGCGGCGCTAAATATGATGGGCCTACCTGGTGGCCACACGAGACTTCCTCTAGTAGATGCAACGCAAGATCAGATCGCGCAATTGCGCACCGATCTGATCGCTGGCGGCGTCTCGCTATAAAAATTAATTCATGACCCATCCGCATCCAGATCTTGGCGCACCCGACAAATTAGTCGCTAATGGTTTGCGCATTGTCGCACTAGGCGGATTAGCGGAAATCGGTCGTAATATGACCGTCTTTGAAACTAATGGAAAACTTTTAATAGTTGATTGCGGCGTACTTTTCCCTGAGGAAAATCAACCGGGCATTGATTTAATTTTGCCGGATTTTAGTTATATTCGCGACCGCCTAGATGATGTAGTCGGTTTAGTACTTACTCACGGACATGAAGATCACATAGGCGCGACGCCATATCTTTTGCGTGAGCGAGGAGACATCGCCCTTTACGGTTCTGCTTTAACTCTTGCACTTGTAACTGCAAAGTTAAAGGAACATCGCATTTCACCGCTTACTCGTGAAGTAAAAGAGGGGATGCGGGAAGATATCGGACCATTTGAAGTCGAGTTCATTGCAGTAAATCACTCGATTCCAGATGCTTTAGCGATCGCGATTCACACTAAGGCCGGAACGGTTTTACATACTGGCGATTTCAAAATGGATCAATTGCCGCTGGATGGGCGCATAACCGACCTACGAACATTTGCTCGTTTGGGCGATGAAGGCGTGGATTTATTCCTGGTTGATTCGACCAATGCTGATGTCCCCGGTTTTACACCGGCGGAACGCGAAATTATGCCAGCATTAAATCGCGTGATTGCAGCTACTAAGCGCCGTGTGATCGTTGCATCATTTTCATCTCACGTACATCGAGTCCAACAGGTAATTGATACCGCAGCCCTGCATAACCGAAAAGTTGTCTTTATTGGACGATCAATGGTTCGCAATATGAAGATCGCCGAAGATATGGGATACCTAAATGTTCCATCAGGATTAGTTATAGATGCTAAAGATCTCGACAATTATGATGATCGTGTTGTCCTAATTTGTACTGGTTCTCAAGGTGAGCCAATGGCTGCGCTCTCACGCATGGCAAACGGAGATCACCAAATCCGAGTCGGGGATGGCGACACCGTAATCTTGGCTTCATCTCTCATTCCAGGAAATGAAAACTCGGTATTTCGCGTAATTAATGAACTAACAAGATTCGGCGCAAAAGTTGTACATAAAGCCAACGCTATGGTGCACGTATCTGGCCATGCTGCGGCAGGGGAGTTGTTGTACTGCTACAACATTGTTAAACCTAAATATGCACTGCCAGTTCACGGAGAATGGCGCCATTTGAAGGCTAATGCCGAACTCGCGATCCAGGCAGGGGTTCCGCGCGCCAACGCATTTGTTATTGAAAACGGAATAGTTGTTGATCTCATCGATCATGAAGCAAGCGTCGCCGGAGCGGTACCGTGTGGTTTTGTATATGTAGATGGTCAAAGCATTGGAGATATAACAGAATCTTCTCTGAAGGATCGTCGCATTCTCGGTGAAGAAGGTTTTATTTCAGTTGTTGTAGTTATCGAATCACAAAGTGGAAAGATCATCGCAGGACCTGATATTCATGCGCGTGGATTTAATGAAGATGAAGCGCTCTTTGATGAAGTTAAAGGACAAATAGAAAAAGCCTTGCAACACGCGGTATCTGAAGGTGTTAATGGAACCCATCAACTTTCCCAAGTTGTTCGCCGGACTATAGGCAGCTGGGTTGGTGGAAAACATCGCCGCCGCCCAATGATCGTTCCCGTAGTTATTGAGGTCTGACCGCTAAGATTAAAGGTGTGGCTAGGAAAAAACGCGCAACATCCAGTAAGGCTTCTAAATCAGCCTTATCGATTCTTAGTCGCGCAATAAATGCGATCTGGTCGACTCTAGCCAAAGCGCTAGGTTCAACTATCCGCTTTCTGGCACGTGGAGCTCGCGATTTAGATCCGGCTCACCATCGCGATGGCGTTGCATTCTTACTACTTCTATTGGCGCTAACCGCTTTCGCAGGAACATGGTTTGCTGCAGATAATTTTGTGGGCCGCAATTTATACGCTGTGATTTACGGGGCGTTCGGTCGAATTGGATTCTTTGCTCCACTCGTTGCAATCTACTTTGCAATTCGTTTATTCAGGGTGCCCGATGATCACAAAGCGACTTCTCGAATAGTCGTTGGAATTATTACAATTGTTGTTAGCGCTTCGGGATTAGCTCATCTCTTTAACGGATCACTTGGTGCGATAAATCCAACAGGCGCCACTGCAATGCGCCATGGCGGAGGTTGGCTCGGCTACGCGGTTGCAATGCCGTTAGAAGGCTTAATGACTTCACTCTTGGCCTACCCATTTTTATTCGCGCTTTTCTTTTTTGGAATACTCGTGACAACCGCAACACCTCTTTCTTCAATTGCTATTCGTGTGAAAAATACTTCAATCTGGCTCTGGTCAAAACGTCCACAACGTGAAGAGTCAGAATTTGAAATTACGGATACTCCGCCTTTTGAGACTCCCGTCGTGGCGTGGAACCAGCATGCTGACGAAGCTCCCGAAGATGATCTAGATGAAGAAGAATTTGATGAAGAATTCACCGTAGAAGTACCACGCCATGTTCAAGCGCCTGCCACTCCTACCAGCGCTCCAACCACAGCGAAACGTCCCGAACAATTATTGCTAACAGCAGACTCGCATTACTCACTGCCTCCGCAAGATTTACTTCGCACTGGTCCTGCTGCAAAGGCAAAATCAAAGGCGAACGACACCGTGGTTGCTGCGCTTACAGAAGTATTTGCACAATTTGAGATCGATGCTCAAGTAACCGGATTTATGCGCGGTCCTACAGTTACACGTTACGAAGTTGAATTAGGAAATGCTGTAAAAGTCGAGCGAATCACCGCCCTTGCCAAAAATATTTCATATGCAGTTGCCAGTAGCGATGTGCGAATTCTTTCGCCTATCCCTGGAAAATCTGCGGTTGGTATTGAAATTCCCAACGTTGACCGTGAAATCGTTGCCTTGGGCGATGTTATGCGCTCAACCGTTGCTGGCCAAGACCATCATCCTATGCTCGTCGCACTCGGCAAAGATGTGGAAGGCAATTTTGTCTGTGCCAACTTAGCCAAAATGCCGCACTTGCTAGTTGCAGGTGCAACTGGTGCAGGTAAGTCTTCAATGATTAATGCCATGATCACATCGATTTTGATGAGAGCAACACCAGATGATGTGCGTTTAGTTTTGATCGACCCTAAGCGCGTTGAATTAACAGCCTATGAAGGAATTCCACATTTAATTACGCCAATTATTACCAACCCAAAGAAAGCTGCTGATGCTTTAACTTGGGTTGTACGCGAAATGGATCTTCGTTATGAAGATCTTTCAACTTTTGGATTTAGACATATCGATGATTTCAATAAAGCAGTTCGTGCCGGCAAGGTCATCGCGCCCCCAGGAAGTGATCGTGTCGTTGAGCCATACCCATATCTTTTAGTAATCATTGATGAGCTTGCAGATTTGATGATCGTTGCTGCACGTGAAGTTGAAGAATCAGTAGTTCGAATTACTCAGTTGGCGCGTTCTGCGGGAATCCACTTGGTTTTGGCTACGCAACGTCCATCAGTAGATGTAGTAACGGGGTTGATCAAAGCTAACGTTCCATCTCGACTTTCTTTTGCAACTAGTTCATTAGCCGATAGCCGCGTTATTTTAGATAGCCCAGGGGCTGAAAAGTTGGTGGGCCAAGGCGATGGTTTATTTATACCTATGGGAGCTTCGCGTGCGATTCGAATTCAAGGCGCTTACGTTTCCGAGCGAGAAATTGAAGCAGTAACTAATCACGTTAAGAAGCAGCTTTCACCTCGTTATCGCGAAGATGTCACCGTGGCACCGCAATCAAATAAATTGGTTGATAAAGATATCGGTGATGATTTAGATCTTTTGCTACAAGCAGTTGAATTAGTTGTTGGCACACAATTTGGTTCTACTTCTATGTTGCAGAGAAAGTTGCGCGTTGGTTTTGCTAAGGCAGGACGATTGATGGATCTAATGGAGTCCCGCGGAATCGTTGGTCCTTCTGAAGGTTCAAAGGCTCGAGTCGTAATGGTTAAACCCGACGAACTCGATTCTGTGCTCGCCACCCTGCGCGATTACTAAATTCACTTCACGTTCATCCCTTTAAGTACTAGTCCTAAGGGTGATCTTGACCCCCGATCACCCGTCCGCCTATCCAAGGGGTGATTGCAGTCGTAGAATTATCTCTTACTCGATCCAAATATTTTTAGTGAAGTGTGAGTTCCAATGTCGCTAGGTGAATTTTTGCAAGGTGCGCGCGAGAGCGCTGGCCTTAGCATTGACGAACTCGCCGAGGCAACAAGCATTCGCCCCGGATTAA
>CANGVO010000052.1 GCA_947457445.1 Actinomycetota bacterium
CCTAGGACTCTGGCTTCTCAAGTCAGCTACGAGGGTTCGAATCCCTTCGGGGCTACGCAGTATCTATTTAATCTTTACCAAGCTTGCGAGCCGAGCCCACCATCAAAGTCATAAGTAGATCCAGTCGCCCAAGCATTGGCATCAGATAATAAAAATTCAGTAACCCCAACAACTTCTGCGGCGCTGGCATAGCGCGCGAGTGGAGTGGCTGCTTTCCATGCTGCAACTCCTTCCGGCCAGGCTTGATCAATTCCGTCGCGCCCGATCAACCCAAGTCGCAGACCAAGTACACGCATTGGCGCGTGAGCACGAGACGCTGATCGAGTTAGGACATCAAGAGCCGCTTTGCTTGCTCCATATATTTCATGGCCTGGCCGCGGGTTAAGCGCTTCAACTGATGAAATATTTAAGACAACCTGAACTTTTGATTTTGCACTTTCATCAATAATTTCTTTTGGTGCATCCACATTTATTCGCATCATTAGTTCAATCTCAGCGCGAGTTGCATGCGCAGGATCTAGAACTGCTTGATTTGCGGCGTTGTTGATTACATAGTCAAGGCGACCGGCGCGAGAAAGAGCCTCTTGCACAAGTGAGTTTCCAGATTTGCTAACAGCTAAATCTTCGGCGATTACATGCAAATTAGGGCGAGCATGAAGTTCGCCAGTGTTTACTTGGGCGCAAACAGTGAAACCGAGTTCCAAGAAACGATCAACGTAGGCCCGTCCGATTAGACCAGAAGCACCAGTGATGAGAATGTTCTTGCCGCTAAAAGTCATCGCAGCGGATCCAGCGCCTTAACGCGTTCATTTACGCGCTTTATCAACCCTGCCAAATCAATCTTTGTACTTGTGCGATTATCGACAACTTGATCACCTGCCACCCAGACATCTGTTACATCTCCGCGACCGGCGGCGAAAACCAAAAGCGCATTCACGTTGTGAACTGGAGTTAAATGCGCTGCCTGCAGATCGATGGCAATTAGATCTGCTTCTTTACCGACTTCGATACTGCCGACGCGATCAGCCAAACCAACGGCGCGAGCGGCTTCGATAGTTGCGGCGCGAACAATAGAAGTTAGATCTACATCTGCGGGGGACTGGCGCAGCGCAACTACGTGGGCTGCCATACGCATTACCGAAAACATATCTAGATCATTTGATGAAGCGCAACTATCGGTGCCAAGTCCGACGGCGATGCCAGCTTTGCGCATATCGTTAAATCGCGCCAAGCCCGAGCCAAGTTTTAAATTACTTCCCGGGCAATGTCCTACAGATGCACCTTTGCTGGATGCAATCTTCATATCAGAATCACTTAAATGAACACCATGGCCGAAAATAGTTGGAACATCTAAAATTCCAGTATCCCGACAGACTTCAGTAGGAGTTTTGGAATAACGTTGCGCAACATCAGTGTTTTCTGCTTCGGTTTCCGAGACGTGCAAATGAATACGTGCACCAATCTCTTTGGCGATCTGTGCTACCTGAGTTAAATTCTCGGGAGAATCTGTGTAAGTCGAATGTGGCATCAAGTAGGTCGGAATATACGGCCCACCTATTTTGGCGAGTTCATCTTTCCATTGGTGCGCGCGCTCAATACGTTGCTCCCACTGCAGGCCGTCTAAACCTGGGAAATCAAAGAAGATTGGCCCCGCTATATGTCGCAATCCCACTCGTACTGCGCCGCGATGTGTTGCGACGGGATTTAAATACATATCCATAGTTGTTGTGGTGCCGGATAAAAGTGCTTCGAGCGCGCCTAATTCAGTACCAAGTTCGCAGGTAGCTTCATCCATGATCGCACCTTCTGCAGCCCAGACGAGCTCGAGAAAGCCTTGCAGATTTACGCCTTCAGACCAGCCACGCAAGAGCGTCATACCCAAGTGAGTATGGCTATTGATTAAGCCTGGTGCGATTAATTTGCCGGCTGCGTCATAAACTTTTTTAGCCGAAGGCGTATCGGTTCCAATATAAGAAATCTTGCCGTCGGTAATTCCGATAGAAACGTTTTCGAGAATCTCATTTTTTTCATTCGATGTAACCGCATAACGCGCATTTGTGATTAAGATATCCATTTATGAAGCCAGGATTTTTATTGCACCATCAATGATTGTTATTACATTTCCAGCGCATCCCTTAATTACTTCTCCAACGCCTTCATGGCTGATTTCTTCCTTGGATAGCCCTGCCGCAGGGTTAGCCACTGCTGCAATTGCTGCATATCGAAGACCTGCTTCGCGTGCCAGCGTTGCTTCAGGAACACCTGTCATTCCAACCACGGTTACGCCCATAGCGGCGCACATGCGAATTTCAGCAGGTGATTCAAAACGAGGGCCATTAAAAACAGCGTAGATACCGTGCTTATGTAATTTGATATCTGATTTTTCCGCTGATTTAGATAACGCCTTTTGAATTTCCTTGTCATAAATGTAAGTCATATCAATATGTTGGACGCCGCCCTCTTGGACACCATCAAAGAAAGTATCAGCACGGCCATGAGTGAAATCAATAAAGTCATCAACTAGCTGCAGAGCGCCAGGCTTGAGTTTCTTATCGACTCCGCCGACAACGTTTACACCAATAATTAGTTCGGCGCCCCAATTTTTGAGAGCTTGAATATTTGCTCGATAATTTACTTGGCTTGGTGGAACCGTGTGATTAACGCCGTGACGGGTTAGGAATGCAACTTCGGCGCCGTGCCACTTCCCGGTAGTAATAACGGCTTGACCATAATTGGTATCAACTGTTGTAGGGGATTGGCCAGCAAGTGCCGGAAGATTGTAAAAACCAGTTCCAGCAATTATTGCGATCTTCAATTTACTACTCCTTTAGACCGGCCATGAGGCGGCCAATATAGTTGCGATCTGCATCTTTGGAATCCAGAACTGCGACAATTTTGCCGCCTGACATAACCGCGATGCGATCTGAAAGCGAGAGAATTTCATCTAATTCTGCAGAAACTAACATCACTGCTGCACCTTTATCGCGTGCAGCAATTAGTTGGTTATGAATGAATTCAATAGAACCAACATCTACACCACGCGTCGGTTGAGCAGCGATAAGAACTGGAAGCTCTTCACTGAGTTCGCGAGCTACAACAACTTTTTGTTTATTTCCTCCAGAGAGTGAACTAGCGGTGTTGAAAGCAGAAGGAGTGCGAATGTCGAACTTGGCAACGGTATCCACCGCGTTCGTAGCGATCGCAGATAGGTCGCGGATCCAACCCTTTGAAAATGGGGATTGATCGAATTGATTTAAGATTAAATTGTCGGCAATTGAATAAGACGAGATCAGACCATGCTTTTCACGATCTTCGGGAACGTGAGAAATTCCCGCTTCGTGTACCGCATGAGGATTTAAATTCTTGGTTGGTTCACCCTTTAACAGGACTTCGCCTGCTTCACGATTGCGCATACCGCAGATCGCTTCTACTAGTTCGCGCTGTCCGTTTCCTTCGACTCCAGCGACTCCGAGGATTTCACCAGAATACAGAGAGAGATCAACGCCCTTAACCATCAATAATTTACGGTCATCTAGAACTTGTAAGCCTTTAACTTCGAGCACAACCCCGCCACGTTTAGCTTCTGTGCGGTTCACCTGCAGCACGACCGAACGACCAACCATCATCTGAGCAAGTCCAGCTTCATCACTCTCTTTTGGAGAAGTAGTGCCAACAAGCTTTCCTCCGCGCAAAACCACGACTCGGTCCGCAACGGCCATAACTTCATGGAGTTTATGGGTAATCAGAACTACACCTACGCCGCTCTTAGCAAGATTGCGAATAACTTCGAGGAGCTCATCGATTTCTTGTGGAGTTAAAACCGCTGTTGGTTCATCGAGAATAAGCAGTTTCACATCTTTGCGAAGTGCTTTCAAAATTTCAACGCGTTGTTGCATACCAACCGGAAGATCTTCGATTACTGCATCAGGGTCAACTTCTAGACCATAACGCTTGGAAAGGGCCAAGATCTCATCGTGAGCCGCTTTCTTATTAATGAATAGCCCACGCTTTGGTTCATCGCCCAAAATAATGTTTTCGGTAACTGTCATCACGGGAACGAGTTGAAAGTGCTGGTGAACCATTCCAACGCCACGTGCGATAACGCCAGCAGTATCACCAAAGACGATAGGTGTTCCACCGATTTTGATTTCACCTGAATCAGGCTTAACTAAACCGAAGACTGCTTTAAGCAATGTGGATTTGCCTGCGCCATTTTCGCCAAGCAATGCAACAACTTCGCCAGCATTTACAGTTAGCGAAATATTGTCATTGGCTACAACGCCGGGGTAGCGCTTGGTTACACCGGTGACCTCAAGAAGGGCGCTCATTAATTTTGTCCCTTCTCGTAAGGTTGGCCTTCTGCGGCGGGCGGCCTGACTTTTCCTGCTGAGATTGCCAGAACAATAATTGTCATTACATAAGGCAGAATTCCCACGAACTGTGGTGGAATGTTTACTGTTCCATTAATCATCAATTGGTTTGCACCGGCTTGAGATAAACCAAAGAACATCGCTGCAGCGAGAGCTCCCAGTGGATTCCAGCGACCGAAGATCATCAAAGCCAGAGCGGTGAAGCCTTTACCTGCCGTGAAGCCGCGGTTCCATGATCCAACTAGTTCAAGAACTAAATAAGAACCACACAAACCACCAATTGCTCCAGCGATCGCCACGTTTAGATAGCGCAACTTAGATACCGATACACCGGCTGTATCTGCAGCAGATGGATGCTCGCCAACTGCGCGTGAGCGTAGCCCCCAGGAAGTATGGAAAAGGGCAAAGTACAAAGTCAGAATTACAACGAACCCTAGGTACATCAAGAAACCATGTTTAAAGAGAACGTCTCCGAAAAATGGAATATCCGAAAGCCCAGGTATTGGCTTCTGCTTAAACATAGTTGGAAGCATGGTGCCTTGAATATAGAAGAATGAAGTAAGCCCAGTTGCCAGAATATTTAGAATCGTTCCGGCAATGATTTGATCCATTTTCCAAGTAACGCTCATTAACGCGAGAAGCAGGCTCATGAAAACGCCCGTGGCCATAGCAATACAAAAACCGATGATGATGCTCTTTGTGGCAATAGCAGAGTAGAAAGCCACGAAGGAAGATAGGAGCAAAGTTCCTTCAATACCAATATTTACAATACCTGTGCGTTCGCACATGATGCCAACCATTGCGGCTAAAGCCAGCGGCATAGCAAAAGTTACTGCGATTGAAAAGACTGAAGTAGTTACGTTGGATGATTGTAAATACAAATACAGCGTTGAAATTGCAATTGCAAGTGTGTAATAAAACCCGCGACGCTTAACTATTGAACTCAATTTCCCCAGCCTCCCGTCAAAGCACGGTTGGATGAATTCTTAAAGAATCTGGAAATCAGGGGAGCGGTTACAAATAACAAGATCATCGCAAGCAAAAGATCTACAAGTTCGGGGGCGACGCCAGCATCGAATTGCATATTGGCAGCTCCAGCCCGCATGCCACCGATCAAAATCGCGCCCGGAATAATTCCGATGGGATGAACTCGGCCGAGTAGCGCAATTGTGATTCCATCAAAGCCCAGACCTAAATTAAATGCGGGCTCGAATCGATAGGTAATTCCTAGAGTTTCTACCGCCCCACCTAGGCCGGCAATTCCACCCGAGAACAACATTGCAAAGAAGATCGTGCGCTTATATGAAATACCCGCGTACCAAGCAGCGAATTTATTTCGGCCTACCGAGTTAAAGCGGAAACCGGTAGTTGTATATCCAAGAACCCACCACATCATGACCGCTAGAAATAGCGAGACAGCGAAACCGCTTGGGAGGGGACCAAAAACTGGAAGGCGCACCGATTCAATGATTTGTGGAGTGCGAGTTAGCGCCTGATCCGGTTCTTTAAATGGGTGAGAAGCCAGGTAGTCAACGATTCCCATCACAATTGAGTTCAACATAATGGTTGTAATAACTTCGTGAACTCCGCGGAAAGCCTTTAAGTAACCTGCGATTGCTCCGACTAGTCCGCCGAAGAAGAAACCGAAGCCAAGAGCAACTGAAATATGAATGATTGGAGGCAAGTTAGTAATTGCATATCCTGCCCAAGCCGAAGCGAGAGCTCCGGTAAGTAATTGACCTTGCACGCCGATGTTAAAGAGACCTGCGCGAAGACCCAAAGTTACGGCAAGGCCGCTAAGTACCAGCGGAGTTGCTTTTCCTAAAGTTGAAGCGATGCCATCGCCAGAACCAAAGGCAGTCGTGAAAAGAGATTTGTAGGCAAGTATTGGATCTAAACCTTGCGCAAACATCAAAATAGATGCAACAAACATTGCTGCAAGTACAGATATGGTCGGAATTAGCCAAGAACCAACATCGTATTTTTGCTTCGTTGCCTTTACATCTTCAATCAACGCTGACATGACATCCAATTTCTAGTGACGAAAATTTGTTTTTCTAAGTTATTAACTCTAGTCGTTATTGCGTGATTTCCATAGAGTGGCGAATGGGTGCGCATCTCTGCGCACCCATTCGTAGAACCCACCTAACTTTTACATATTTACGAACTTGTTATGGCTTTACGCCAGTAGCTAGTTCGCCAGAAACGATCTTTGCAGTAATTGCAGTGACCTTATCCTGGACTTCTTGTGGAACTGATGCACTTAGATCGTGATAGTCAGATAGTCCAACTTCACCTACGAAGTTACCGGCTGCGATGGTTCCATCTTTAGCGGCAACTACGAGATCTGTTACACCCTTGACTAGCTTCTTCTCAGCTGATGTGACCAAGCATGGTTGTGCTTCTGGAACTGTGTTCCACTGGTCAATATCTACACCGATACAGAATGCGCCAGCTGTCTGGGCAACCTTTGTAATTGCTCCGTTACCAGTGTTTCCACCTGCACCGAA